>NZ_JFJW01000159.1:2984-5539 GCF_000611125.1 Cupriavidus sp. SK-4 | reverse complement strand
CGGGCAAGTGCCCGGCCTCGCGCCAGCATGCGGCCAGCGGCCGCAGCCAGGGTCAGGCTTCCATCACTTCGCCGAAGCGCTGCAGGTGGTAGTCGCTGTCGCCCAGCAACTGGTCCAGCATGGTCAGGCGCTTGAAGTAGTCGCCCACGGACAGCTCATCGGTCATGCCCATGCCGCCATGCAGCTGCACGGCCTGCTGGCCGACGAAGCGCCCGGCGCGGGCCAGCGTCACCTTGGCCGCGGACAGCATGCGGCGGCGCGCGGCGGGATCGGCCTCGTCCAGCGCCTGGACTGCGACGTAGGCCATCGACAGCGCCAGCTCCTTCTGCACCAGCATGTCGGCCATGCGGTGCTGCAGTGCCTGGAAGCTGGCCAGCGGCTTGCCGAACTGCTGGCGCGTGCCCAGGTACTCGGCGGTGATCTCGATCAGCTTTTCCATGGCGCCGGCGCCCTCGGCGCACAGCGCGGCAACGCCGTGCTCCAGGCCCACGCCCAGTGCGGCCAGGCCGTCGGCGGGCTGGCCCACCAGCGCGCTGGCCGGCACGGTCACGTCCTGCAGCGACAGGTCGGCGGCGCGCAGGCCGTCGATGGTCGGGTAGGCGGTGACGCCCAGGCCCTTGCTGTCGCGCGGCACCAGGAACAAGGCAATCTCATTGCTGCCGGCCACGCGCGCGGTCAGCAGGTAGGCGTCGGCGGCGGCGCCGTGCCAGACCACGCTCTTGATGCCATTGAGGACGTAGCCGTCGCCGCTGCGCTCGGCGCTGGCGCGGGCCGATTCCGGGCGGTAGCGGGTGGTCGGCTCCAGGTAGGCCAGCGTGACGATGCGCTCGCCCGAGGCGATCGCGGGCAGCCATTCTTCCTTCTGCGCGGCGCTGCCGTGGGCGGCCAGGATGGCCGCGGCCATCACGCCGCTGGGCGTGACCGGCTCCAGCACCAGGCCGCGGCCCAGTTCGCGCTGCACCACCAGCTGGCTGGCGGGGCCTTCGCCGAAGCCGCCGAAGTCGGCCGGCACGGTCAGGCCCAGCACGCCCATTTCAGCCAGCTTGTCCCACATGCCGCGATCCAGGCTTTCGCCTGCGCGCGCGCTCTTGCGGCGGGCCTCGAAGGTGTATTCGGTATCGATGAAGCGACGCAGGCTGTCCGCCAGCATCTGTTGCTCTTCGCTGTAGGTGAAGTCCATGTCAGCTATCCCTTCAGAAACCCAGGATCATCTTGGAGATGATGTTCTTCTGCACTTCGGTCGCGCCGCCGTAGATCGAGGTCTTGCGCATGTCGTAGTAGGTGGAGGCGGCAGGGGCGGCCCAGTCGGGGCCCGCCACCGGCTGCGTCGCGCCCGGCTCAAGCCAGTCCGGCGAATACGGCCAGGCGTTGGGGCCGGCCACTTCCATCATCAGCATGCCCAGGTCCTGCTGCACCTCGGAGCCGCGGATCTTGACGATCGAGGCCTCGGGGCCGGGGGTGCCGGCGGCCTGCGTGGCGACGCGCAGCAGCAGCATTTCCAGCGCCATGATGTCCATCTCGACGCGGGCGATCTTGTCGCGCATGCGCACGTCTTCGATCAGCGGGCGGCCGGCGCCGTCGGTGGCCTGGCTGGCGTAGTGCTTGAGCAGGCGCAGCTCGCGGTGGCAGTGGCCGATGCCGGCTATGCCGGTGCGCTCATGTCCGAGCAGGTACTTGGCATAGGTCCAGGCGCGGTTCTCTTCGCCGACCAGGTTCTCGACCGGCACTTCCACGTCTTCGAACCAGGTCTCGTTGACGTCGTGGCCGCCGTCGAGCGTCTTGATCGGGCGCACCGTCACGCCGGGCGACTTCATGTCGATCAGCAGCATCGAGATGCCTTCCTGGGCCTTGGCCTCCGGGTCGGTGCGCACCAGGCAGAAGATCCAGTCGGCGAAGTGGGCCATGGTGGTCCAGGTCTTCTGGCCGTTGACGATGTACTTGTCGCCCTTGCGCACCGCGCGCGTCTTCAATGAGGCCAGGTCGGAGCCCGAGCCCGGCTCGGAGTAGCCCTGGCACCAGAAGTCGTCGATATTGGGGATGCGCGGCAGGAAGCGCTGCTGCATCTCGGGGCTGGCGTACTTCATCAGCACCGGCCCGATCATGGTCAGGCCGAACGGCAGCAGGCGCGGCGCGCCGGCGCGGAAGGTCTCGATCTCGAAGATCAGGCGCTGCAGCGCGGTCCAGCCGGTGCCGCCCCATTGCCTGGGCCAGGTCGGCGCACCCCAGCCGCGGGCCTGCAGGATGCGGTGCCAGCGGATGTAGTCGTCCTTTTCCACGCGCTGGTGGTTGAGAACCTTGTTGCGGATGTCTTCCGGCAGGCTGGCCTGCGCGAATGCCCGGACCTCCTCGCGGAAGGCCTGTTCCTCGGCGGTGAAACGCAAATCCATCTGAATGTCCCCTGTGGTACGCGGGCCGCGCGGCGCTTCTTGCCCAGCCTGGTTGTGCAGTGCGTCAAAGCGGCGGCCCTCACTGTGCCGGCCGATTGTAGGGGCCGGGCGCGATTCTTTGCTTCATCAATGATAAAGCCGTCCTTCGTGGAGGCGGAACCACCTGCG
>NZ_JFJW01000159.1:0-2964 GCF_000611125.1 Cupriavidus sp. SK-4 | reverse complement strand
GGTTTTTGGCCAGTGGCGTTGACGAACACGGCCTTAGTGAATTCCAAATGGCTCCGGCACGGGGCTTGCCGCAAACTGATGCAGCCAGTTTCATGTGGCCGGGTGCATTCCGCCGCATATCCGACTCAGCCTGCATCGAGAGACCCACCAGCACCATGTCTTCCTTCCGCCCCGAATATATCCACGACATCCCCCGCTACTGGGCCGCGCAGACGCCCGACGCGCCGTGCCTGCACGAGAACGGCGCCGTCATCAGCTACGGCGAGCTGTGGCGGCGCATCGAGGCCGCCCGCGACTGGCTGGCGGCGCAGGGCGTGGGCGAGGGCGACCGCGTGATGGTGGTCGGCGAGAACTGCAACGAGATGGTGGTCACGCTGTTCGCCAGCAGCCTGCTGCATGCCTGGCCGATCCAGGTCAACGCGCGCCTGTCCGCGCGCGAGATCGACAATATCCGCGATCATGCGCAGCCGGCGCTGGTGCTGTTCACCGGCCATGTCTCCGACGTGGCCGCGGCGCACGGCGAGCGGCTGGGTGCACAGGCCACCGGCTGCCCGGTGTTCGACGCTGGCATGCGGGTGGTGCGCGCGGCCACCGCGCCGCAGCGCGAGCCGGCCGGGCTGGCCCGCAGCGTCGCCACGCTTATCTATACCTCCGGCACCACCGGCGCGCCCAAGGGCGTGATGGTGCCGCATGCGGGCCTGACCCAGTTTGCGCGCATCTCCGCCACCTCGCGCGACATGGGCCCGGCCGACGTGGCCTACGGCGCCTTGCCGATGTCGCATATCTTCGGCATTGCCACTGTGCTGATGGCCACGCTGTATGCCGGCGCCAGCCTGTTCCTGCGCCCGCGCTTCGACGCCAATGAAGTGTTCGAATCGCTGGCATCGCCCGGCGTCACCATCCTGCAGGGCGTGCCGACCATGTTCACGCGCATCATGGCGGTGGCGCCCACCGTCGGCGCGAAGCCCGGCGCCTATCCGCGCCTGCGCTACCTCTATACCGGCGGCGCGCCGCTGGATCCCACGCTCAAGCGCGAGGTCGAAACCCTGTTCGGCCAGGCGCTGCACCATGGCTACGGCATCACCGAATACGCCGGCTCGCTCTTCATCACGCGCATGGAAGCCCCGCGCGCCGACTGCTCGGCCGGCTATATCGTCGAAGGCGTTGAGATCGAGATCACCGATGCCGAAGGCAAGCTGCTTCCCGCCGGCGAGCGCGGCCAGATCCGCGTGCGCGGCCCGGGCGTGATGCTGGGCTACTACCGCAACCCCGAGCAGACCGCCGAGGCGCTGCTGCCCGGCGGCTGGCTCAATACCGGCGACCTGGGCTACCTGGATGCCGACGGCGCGCTGTTTATCTCCGGCCGCTCCAAGGACCTGATCATCCGCTCCGGCTTCAACGTCTACCCGATCGAGGTCGAGTCGGTGATCAATGCCTTCCCCGGCGTGCGCCAGTCGGCCGTGGTCGGACGCACCACCGGCGACGGCAACGAGGAAGTGGTGGCCTTCATTGAAATGCAGGACGGCGCCGAGCTCGACCGCAAGGCGCTGGACACCTACCTGCGCGAGAGCCTGGCCCCGTACAAGCGCCCGGCCGAGGTCCGCACCGTCGACGTGATTCCGACCACGGCGAGCGGCAAGCTGCTCAAGCAGCCGCTGCGCGCCTTGCTCGATTAAGCGCCCGCCGGGCCTGCTGGCCCCGGGCAATATCAGCCATACCTGGAGGAGACAATAATGAAGACATGGACGACACTGGCAGCGCTGACCGCCACGCTGCTGCTGCAGGGCGCGGCGTGGGCCGCCGACGCCTACCCGTCGCGGCCGGTCAAGCTGCTGGTGGGCTACGCGCCGGGCGGCCCGGTCGATACCGCCGCGCGCATCTATGCCGAGCAGCTCGGGCGCGCGCTCAAGCAGCCGGTGGTGGTGGACAACCGTGCGGGCGCCAGCGGTGCGATCGCCGCGGACATGACCGCCAAGGCGGCGCCGGACGGGTACACGCTGTATTTCGTCGCCAGCCCGACCATGACCATGACCCCGCTGATCCAGCACTCGGTCAACTTCAACCCGGTCAAGGACTTTACCTATATCGGCCTGATCACCGATTACACCAACGTGCTGCTGGTGAACAAGGACTTCCCGGCGAAGAATGTGGGCGAGCTGGTCGACTATGCGCGCAAGCATCCTGAGGGGGTCTCGTTCGGCTCGGCCGGCATTGGGGCATCGAACCACCTGTCCGCGGAACTGCTGGCTCAGATGAACAATGTGAAGCTGCTGCATGTGCCGTACAAGGGCAATGCGCCGGCCATGGCTGACGTGATGAGTGGCAAGGTGACGTTCATGTTCGATATTACCGGCACGGCCATCGGGCATATCAATGGCGGCAAGGTGCGGGCGCTGGCGGTCACGTCGAAGACCCGCAACCCGGCGCTGCCGAACGTGCCGACCATGATCGAGTCGGGGCAGAAGGACTATGACCTGACCGGCTGGTATGCGCTGGTGGGGCCGCAGAAGCTGCCGGCCGATGTGGTGGACAAGCTGGTCAAGGCGCAGAAGGCGGTTGGGGAGGATGCTGCTTTCCGGCAACGGATGACGGCTGGGGGGTATGACGTCAATATCAGCACGCCGAAGGCGCTGGGGGATCGGATTCAGCGGGAGCTGGCGCTTTGGGGTGGGGTGGTGAAGGCGGCGAAGATTCAGGCGGATTGAGGGGTTTATGAATTAGTGCGATGGGGCCGGCGAGATGCCGGCCTTGTTATTTGCGTCATCCAGGCCAATTTCGCGGCCCAACTGCCGTCGCCGCAGTCGCTTGATTGACGATGCACAATTGACGCTCATCGCTATTGTTTTGGGCTTTGAGCACCGGCTCCGATGGTTTTCTCAGGCATCCCGCGCTTAATCCAGTCCTCGTACTCCAGCAGGTTGTGAGTGTCGATGGCTGGGCATCCGCGCCGATGGGCGCAAGGAA
>NZ_JFJW01000158.1:0-6757 GCF_000611125.1 Cupriavidus sp. SK-4 | reverse complement strand
CCTTGGAGCCGGCCACGATTGCCACCAGCGGGCGCGCCGGCTGGCCCAGCGCCTTGCCCAGCGCGTCGATCTCGGCAGCCAGCAGCGGGCCGGCGCAGGCAATCGGGGCGTACTTGGCGATGCCATGCGTGGTGGCTTCGGCACGGTGGGCGGTGCCGAAGGCATCGTTCACGTAGACGTCACACAGCTTGGCCATCTTCTGGGCCAGTTCGTCGCTGTTCTTCTTTTCGCCCTTGTTCACGCGGCAGTTTTCCAGCAGCACCACCTGGCCCGGCGCCACCTCGACGCCGTCGACCCAGTTCTGCACCAGCTTGACCGGCTTGCCCAGCAGCTCGGACAGGCGCGTGGCGATCGGCGCCAGCGAATCCTCGGGCTTGAACTCGCCCTCGGTCGGGCGGCCCAGGTGGGAGGTGACCATCACCGCGGCGCCGCCAGCCAGGCAGGCCTCGATGGCCGGCACCGAGGCGCGGATGCGGGTGTCCTCGGTGATGTTGCCGGCGTCGTCCTGCGGCACGTTCAGGTCGGCGCGGATAAACACCCGCTTGCCGGAGATTTTGCCTTGGGAAATCAGGTCGGAAAGACGCAGGACAGAGGTCATGGCGATGAATGGCGCGAGATTTCGCTGGAATTCGGGGAAACGGGCATTTTACCTGATCGTGGTCAACGCTTTGCCGATTCCGGACCGTTACGCGCTAGACATGTGCCCCTTGCGGCACATTCTAGACAACGCCACTGGATGCTGGTGACATACCTCCCCACGAAAGAAGGGTCAGCTCCATGCCCCTCTTGACCCCCGAGTGCGGTAATGTATGCAACGTCTGCTACAACAGACACGCAAAAAGCGCCAGAGCCGGTCTTGAAACGGCCATGACAACAGGCGGCCAAAATAACAAGCAGCCAAAAAGAATGCAGCCGGTGTGCGATCAGACGCACCGCCGGCGCCGCGCATTTCCTTGTCGCGAATGCAGGGGGTGAGTCAGATGAAAGAAGCCGACATGCACGGAGCGATCCGTGGCTTGTACGAGGGCATTCTCGATCCCGGTGCCTGGCAGCAGAGCCTGCGCACCCTGACGGAACTGGCGGGCACGGCACACGCCTCGATGATGGTCTGGGACACTGTCCGCGACCAGGTCACCGTCAATGAGATCGTCAATCCGGTGGTGGAGCTGTTCTCCGAGTACGAATCGGACTACCAGGCCATCGATCCGGCCAAGCAGTTCGCGCCGCGCCTGCGGCCGGGCGACTGGTATATCGACGCGCGCGAACTGGGCGAAGGCACCATGGCCCGCCATCCGTTCTACCGCGACTTCTTCCACCGCTACGACCTGCGCTCCTACGTGGCCTGCCTGGTCGAGCGCCAGCCCCACTACGAAGTCTATTTCTCGATGCAGCGCGCGCGCACGCAGCCGCTGTTCTCGCCCGACGACACCCGCGGCATGGACTGGATCATCCCGCATATGCGCAGCGCCATGGCCATGCGCGACCGCACGCTGGGGCTGACGGTGCTGGCGCGGCTGTCGACGCAGCTGGTGGAGCGGCTCAATTTTGCGCTGCTGGTGTTCTCGCCGCAGCGCCAGGTGCTGCTGAGCAACCGCGCCGGCGAGCGCTGGGCGCGGCGCCTGGACCCGGCCGGCAAGGTGTCGGACTGGACCCTGTCGCGCCCGTTCGCCGACATGGTCCAGGCCGCCTGCGACCCGCAGCGCGCGGTCGCCGCGCAGGCCGCCCGCGCCACCGACGGCAACGGCGCCTGCGCGCAGGTGATCGTGCTGCCGCTGCCGCCTTCGCACGCCTTTGCCGCACAATGGCAGGAACCGGCGGCACTGGTGATCGTGCATGAGCAGGACAGCGCGCCGCTGTTGCTGGCGCCGGTGCTGCGCGACCTGTACGGACTGACTCCGGCGGAGACCCGGCTGACCACCCAGCTGGCCACCGGCCAGGGCCTGCCCGAAGCCAGCCAGCAGCTGAACATCCGCCACGAAACCGCGCGCACCCAGCTCAAGGCCGTATTCCACAAGACCGGCTGCAACAGCCAGGCCCAGCTGACGCATCTGCTCTCGCGCCTCGGCGCGGCGCTGGACGAGGCCTGAACACCACGCGCCCGGCAGCGGGCCGGCGCCGCGCCTGCGGCCCGCCCGTTGCCCCGCGGAAAAAGTGCTAAAAGTACAAGAAGTAAAAAGAAGGGAAGCCATGAGCGACACACAGATGCACGACACCATTCGCGCGCTGTACGAGGGGATCTTCGATGCCGACGCCTGGCAGCGCAGCCTGGGCGCGCTGTGCCAGGCCAGCGGCAGCACGCATGCCCATCTGCTGGTGCTCGACACGGTCAACGAGCGCGTGCTGGTGAACCAGGAGGTCAACCCCATGCCGGAGGCGGTGGCCGCCTACAGCGAACAATACGTGGCCATCGACCCGGCCCTGCCGTTCGCCAGACGCATGTCGGTGGGCAACTGGTATATCGATTCACGCGAGCTGGGCGTGCCGGCGATGCGCAGATCGCCCTTCTACGGCGAGTTCCTGCGGCAATTCGAGCAGTCGTCGGTGATGGCCTGCCTGATCGAGCGCCAGCCGCACTACGACGTGTTCCTGTCGCTGCAGCGCCCGCAGGGCCACGACCACTATTCGCCCGAAGACGCGCGCGCGCTCGACTGGGCCATCCCGCACGTGCGCCATGCGATGGCGCTGCGCGACCGCACCCACCAGGTGTCGGCACTGGCGCATGCGTCGGCGCAGCTGATGGAGCGGCTGCCGTTCGGCGTGATCGTGTTCCGCGACGACGGCAAGCCGCTGCTGGCCAACAGCATTGGCGAGGCCTGGGTGCGCCGGCTGCTGCCGGCGGTGTCGATCGAAACCAGCGCGGTGGCGCCGCCTGCCGCAGCCGTGCGCGAGGAAGCCGGCTGGCAGCTGTCGCGCCCGTTTGCCGAAGCGCTGCGGGCGGCATGCAACCCCGCCAACCCGCAGCCGGCGCAGGCGCTGCGCGCGGCCGACAGCGCCGGCCGCCAGGCCCAGGTCGTCCTGCTGCCGCTGCCGCCCGCGCACCATCTGGCGATGGACTGGCAGCGCCCCAGCGTGCTGGTGGCGATCCACGAGCCCGGCACCGCGCCGATGACGCTGCCGGCCGTTCTGCGCGACCTCTACGGCCTCACGCCGGCCGAGACCCGGCTGGCATTGCAGCTGTCATCGGGCATCGGCCTGCCCGAGGCGTGCGAGCTGATCGGCATCCGGCGCGAGACCGGGCGTACGCAGTTGAAGGCTATTTTTACCAAGACGGCTACGGGGACGCAGGCGCAGTTGGCGCATTTGTTGACTAGGTTGGGGGTTAGGGCTTAGGGGTGGGGCGTGGGGGGCGTTTGCCGCTTCTCGTGGGTGCAGGCTCTGCGACACCCGACCGCATGGCCAACCATCCCCCAACCATCCCCAACCATCCCCAACCACCCTCAATCCACCGAAGCCCCCACAGTCCTAACCACCCCCGCCCACTTCTGCCGATCCCCCTTCACCGTAGCCTTGAACTGATCAACAGTCTCAACCCGCGGCGTGTTGCCCGCATCGATCAGCTTCTGCCGGATCGCCGGCGTTTCCAGCGCCACCTTCACCGCATCATTGACCTTGCGCGCGATCTTCGGATCCAGCCCCTTCGGCCCGAAGAAGCCGAACCAGATGGTGCTGTTGAAGCCAGGCAGGCCGCTCTCGGCAATGGTCGGCACGTCGGGAATCACCTGCACGCGCTGCTTGGTGGTCACGCCCAGCAGGCGCACCTTGCCGGCGCGGTACTGCGGCAGCACGCTCTGCACCTGGTTGAAGATGCAGCAGACCTCGCCCTTCACCACCGCCTGCAGCGCGTCGGGGCCGCCCTTGTAGGGCACGTGGACCATGTCCAGGCCGGCGCGCGCGTTGAACTCGGCAAAAGCCAGGTGCGTGCCGGTGCCGTTGCCGGTGGAGGCGAAGTTGTACTTGCCCGGGTTGGCCTTGACCTTCTCGATAAACTCCTTGACCGACTTCACGTCCAGCACCGCCGGGTTGACGGTCAGCACGTTGGAGACCTCGACCAGCGGCGCGATCGGGGTGAAATCGGCCTCGGCGTCGAACGGCAGGTTCTTGTACAGCGCCGGGTTGATGCCGTGCGTGGCGGCGGTGCCCAGCAGCAGCGTGTAGCCATCCGGCTTGGCATGCGCGACCACCTCGGAGGCGACGTTGCCGCCGGCGCCCGGCCGGTAGTCGTAGATGATGGTGGTCTTCAGCGACTTCTGCAGCGACTCCTGCAGCGTGCGGCCGACGATGTCGACGCCGGAGCCGGCAGTAAAGCCCATCAGGATCGTCACCGGCTGCGTCGGCCACTCCCCTTGCGCGCGGGCGGGCATGCTGACCGTGCTGATGGCAGCGGCGGCGCACAGCACGGCCAGGCCGGTAGCGGAACGGAAGGACAAGCGCGGAAGCAGGCGGGACGAAGTAGGCATGGGGGGCACCGTCGGTAAGTATCAGCAAGGTAAGACCCGGCGCGGCGGGTCGGCACAATGACCGGGATCTGAGCCCCGGGCCAGCGCCACACGATAGCAAGGTTCCTGCCAAAACCAAACGACCGTGTTCGCTTGAGGGTATTCCATCGGGGCATATGTACCCCTCCTCGGCATCGCCTCAGCGCCGCAGCAACCCCACCAGCTCGTCCACGTCCGGCAGCGGCGCGCCGGTTCCCGCGGCGCTGTCGTCGTCGGCCTCCAGCAGCCCGTCGGCCAGCGCGCGCTTGTCGCGGTGCAGGTCGACGATGCGCTCTTCGATAGTGCCGGCATTGATCAGCCGGTACACCGTCACCGGGCGCTGCTGGCCGATGCGGTGCGCGCGGCCCATGGCCTGGTCTTCGGCGGCGGGGTTCCACCAGGGGTCGGCAATGATCACGTAGTCGGCCGCGGTCAGGTTCAGGCCGAAGCCGCCGGCCTTCAGGCTGATCAGGAAGACATCGCCCTCGCCCGCCTGGAAGGCGGCCACGCGGCGGGTACGCTCGGGCGCGGGAGTGGCTCCGTCCAGGTACTGCAGCGCCAGCCCGGCACGCTCCAGCCCCTGGCGCAGCAGCTGCAGGAAATCGACAAACTGGCTGAACACCAGGGTCTTGTGGCCGCTCGCGGCAAGCTCGCTGGCCAGCTCGACAAAGGCGCGCAGCTTGGCGCCTTCGGACAGCTGGCCGCTGAGTTCCGGCGTGACCAGGCGCGGGTCGCACGCCGCGCGCCGCAGCCGCATCAGCTGCGCCAGCACGTGGATGCGCGCCTGGGCCTGGTGCTGGGCCTGCGCCAGGGCGCGCACACGGGCCCCGGCAGGCGCGCCCTTGGTGGCCTTGCGTGCCGCTTCCACGCGCGCCAGCGCGGCCTCGGCCTCGGTCTGGGCCTGGCGGCGCAGGGCCTCGTAGTGCGCGGCTTCGACCGGCTCGGGCTCGACCCGGATCACCAGCTCCGTGCGCGGCGGCAGTTCGTCCAGCACCTGCGCCTTGGTCCGGCGCAGCACGAACGGCGCGATCATGCGGCGCAGCCGCTGGCGCGCCTCGCGCATGCCGCCGCGCTCGATCGGGTTGGCAAAGTGTTCGTTGAAGCGGGCCAGCGAGCCCAGCAAGCCCGGATTACAGAACCGCATCACCGACCACAGCTCGGCCAGCCGGTTCTCCACCGGCGTGCCGGTCAGCGCCATGCGGAAGCCCGACGGCAGCGCGAACATCGCCTGCGCCCGCCGCGTGACCGCATTCTTGAAGGCCTGCGCCTCGTCCGCGACCACGGTATGCCATTCGCGCGCGCAGAACGCCTTGCTGGCCTGCTGCAGCAGCGTGTACGAGACGATCACCAGGTCATGCGGGCCGGCCTGCGCGAGCAGCGTCTCACGATCGCCCTCGGCATAGACATGGACGTTGAGCGTGGGCGCAAAGCGCCGCGCCTCGGCCGCCCAGTTGCCGCACACCGAGGTCGGCGCGATCACCAGCGCGGCGCCGCCGCCGGCGCGCGCCACCAGCACCGCCAGCGCCTGCAAGGTCTTGCCCAGGCCCATGTCGTCGGCCAGGCAGGCGCCCAGGCCCGAGGCGGCCAGCGTCATGGCCCAGCGAAAGCCGGCCTCCTGGTAGGGGCGCAGTTCGGCGGCCAGCGTCGGCGGCAGGGCGATCTCGGTTGCGCGCGCTGCGCGCAGGCTGGCGATGCGCTGGCGGAAATGCGCATCGGGATCGACGCCAGCGCCGGCCAGCACGTCATCCAGCCACGGCGTGGCCATCTGCGGTACGCGAATGCCGTCGGGCACATGCTCACCAACGCCGGCCAGGTCGCGCAGGCGGCCGCGCAGCGTGCGCGTCAGCGCCACGTAGACGCCCTGCCCCATCGGCACGAAGCGCCCGGCGTGGCTGCCGGTCCAGTCGATCAGCTTGCCCAGCTCCAGCACCAGCCCCTCGGCCACGCGCAGCTCGCCGGCCAGCCGGTACCACGCGCCGCGGCTCTCGATCTGCACGCCCAGCTGCGGCAGGTCGGCCGGCAGCACGCGGATTTCCTTGCCACGCGGCCATTCCATGGCCTGCACCGCGGGCAGGCCGGGCAGCGCCTCGACCACGGCGAGCGCGTCCTCCGGATCGTCCAGTGTCCAGGTGTATTCGCCGCCCGGCGGCGACAGCGCCACCAGCTGCGGCAATGCCGCGAAGACCTCGGCCACGCTGGCCAGCTCGGCCTCCAGGTCGCGTTGCGTGGCCAGGGTCTCGCCGCGCACCGCGGCCATCAGGCGCTCGCGCCCGGCGCCGGGC
>NZ_JFJW01000157.1:0-14589 GCF_000611125.1 Cupriavidus sp. SK-4 | reverse complement strand
GTGTGCTGCGAGGGGTTTTGTCTTTTCCGGCTCGGAATCTTGCGGGCTCAGTAGTCCGCCAGCTTCTCGCCGTCGACTTCCATGAGCTGGTCCAGGCGCAGGGTCTCGCCAGTCTTGAGCGTCAGATATTCGGCGCCGCCCCGGCTGTACACGTCGGTAATGGTCGCGGTGCGCTGCTGGAGCAAGCCATCGGCGTCGCGATAGTGGATCTGCGTGGGCCTGCGCACGGTGGCGAGGTCTTCCAGGCGGTCGTGGAACTCGCAGCTGATCGGACTGTACTGGACGGCTGTGCTGGTCATGGCTATGGATCCTGTGTGCTGGTTCATTCGCTGTCTTTCACCGACTGGATCAGGTTGTTGCGCAGCGATGCAACTGCCTTCTGGATCCGGGCGAATTCGTCCGGGGCCAGGCCGGTCGCTCCGGCGAGGCTGGATTCCAGGCGCTGTTCGCGCAGCTTGCGGCCGGCCTTGGTCAGGCGCACGCGTACCTGGCGCTCGTCTTCGGGGTCGCGCTGCCGCTCCACGTAGCCCATCGCCTCCAGCTTCTTCAGGATCGGCGTCAGGGTGTTCGATTCGAGAAACAGCTTCTCTCCCAGGCTGCCGACGGTCAGGTCGTCCTGCTCCCATAGCGCAACGATGGTGATGTATTGCGTATAGGTCAGCCCCAGTTGCTCAAGGATTGGCTTGTAGGCCTTGCCGAAGGCGAGGTTCGCGGAATAGACCGCGAAGCACAGGAAGTCCGAGAGCGTCGGGGTTGCGGTGGGCTTGTCGGTGGGTTTCATTTGTTGCCTCGTTGGCCAAAGACGGATGGATCGCAAGCGTCGATTATAAATCGTGTGCGATTTTATCGCAGGTGCTATAACTTTCCGCGGCGGTTCCTGGAGCCCGAGGGAAGGGCGCCCGGAACCGGCAGAGAATCGTGCGCACGATCTGGCCTCCGCGGCGCTACGCGGTCTCAGGCGCGTGCACCGTCGAGGTAAGGGTCGACCTTGCTGCGGGCGCCGTCGTAGTACGGGCTGCGCGTGCCGTGTACGGAGCGTGTGCCGTCGGTGTACGGATCGGCTGCGCCGGTGACCGAGCGGGCGCCCTCGGTAAAAGGGTCGCGCGCCGAACCGGCGGCTTGCGCGGCGGCGGCGGTCAACAGGGCGGCGGCGACAACGGTGTAGCGTGCGATGGAGGTGAGCGTGTTCATGGTATGCATCCTTGTATCAGGTGATGTTTAGTCGTATGCGCTTTGATCGCATACGACTAATTAGAAATAGCGAGAAGGTCAGGGAGTTACGACGTAATCACGTTCAGCGCCACCTCGATATTGCCGCGCGTTGCCTTCGAATAGGGGCAGATTGCATCGGCGGCGTGAGCCAGTTGCGTAGCGACATCCTGCGCCAGGCCCGGCGCGCGAAGGTTGAGGCGTGCCTGCAGGAAGTACTCGGTGCCGGTCTGGCCCAGGTCGACTTCGATGTCCACGGCCAGGTCGGACGGCAATTCCAGCTCCATCTCCTTGGCCACCAGGCCGACCGCGGCGATGTAGCACGCCGACCAAGCGCCCGCGAACAGTTGTTCCGCGGTCGGGTGGGGCTGGACGGTCGAGAACACGTGCGCCGGGATGGTGCTGTTGCCGGGCGACAGCGCGATGTCCAGCGTGCCGTTGTGGCCGCGCGAGGTAACGCCGGCGCTGCTGTGCGTGGTGTGGGTCTTGCCGGTGGCGAGGACTTTTTCGATCTTGCTCATGGTTTGGATCTCTGGTGGTTGTCAGTTGTATTTGCATCGCATCCGTTTTGATCGCATACGATGTAATGCATATTGGAACATGGGCCTTCCCTTGTCAAGGAAAAATATCGTGTGCCCGAAAGAGGGCCGGAAATGCGTCCTTGCCTACGCTTGCGCAGTGCCGTTTGACATCTTAAGACGACTGGTCATATTATTCCGCCATGGCACGCACTGCAGACAAGACCGACATCCCCAACCGTTTGACGAAGGCGGGGCGCGAACTGTTTACGCGCCACGGTTACAACGCCACCGGCATCCAGCAGATCACCGACCACGCCGGCGTGCCGAAGGGGTCGTTCTACAACCATTTCGAGAGCAAGGAAGCGTTCGCGGCGGTCATCGTCGCGCAATACGCGGGTTTCCTGCAGCGATCGTGGGAGGCGATGATCGATGAGGCGCCGTCTGCGCCGATGGCAGCGATCCGCTATGTCTTTGCCCGGATGATTGCGTACCACCAATCGAGGAAGCTGCAGGCTGGGTGCCTGATAGGCAACTTCGCGGCGGAGATTGCCTTGTCGAGCGAAGTCTGCCGGGCCGCCCTGCAAGCCGCGCAGCTGGCGTGGCGCGAACGCCTCGCCGGCATGATCTCCGAGGCCCAGGCGCACGGCGATATCCGCGCAGACATCACAGCTGCCGAGCTATCCGGGCTGGCGTGGGATGCCTGGGAGGGCGCCTTGCTGCGCATGAAGCTCGAACGCTCGGTCGAGCCGCTGCGCCGCAGCGTCGACCTGATGTTCGACCACCTGTTCCAACCGGCCGCTACGCACGTTGTGGCCGCTGCAAGCCTTAGACCAACCACGGAGTAAGCCATTCATGGGCGCACAGAAAGAAGCCTTTCTCGCGGATGCTTTGTTCCAGCCGATCAAGCTGGGCAAGCTCGAACTTGCCAACCGCATGGCCATGGCGCCGCTCACGCGAAGCCGGGCCGACGACAACCTGGTGCCGACCGACATGGTGGTCGAGTACTACAGCCAGCGCGCCAGCGTGGGCCTGATCATCGCTGAAGCCACGCAGGTCTCGACCACTGCCCAGGGCTACACCAATACGCCGGGCATCTACACCCCCGAGCAGATCGCTGCCTGGAAGAAGGTGACCGACGCGGTGCACGCGAAGGGCGGCAGGATCTTCCTGCAGATCTGGCACACCGGCCGCATGTCACACACGCACTTCCAGCCGGACAACCAGGCGCCGGTCGCACCGTCGGCCATCGCTGCCAATGCCAAGACCTATATCAACGGCAAAGGCTACGTCGAATGCTCGATCCCGCGCGCGCTCGAGACGGCCGAGATCGCTGGTATTGTCGATGACTTCCGCACCGCTGCAGCCAATGCCATCCAGGCCGGCTTCGACGGTGTCGAAGTCCATGGCGCGCACGGCTACCTGCTTGACGCTTTCCTGCGCGATGGCACGAACAATCGCTCCGACACGTATGGCGGCAGCATCGAAAACCGTGCGCGCTTCCTGCTCGAAGTCATGGCTGCCGTGGTCAAAGAGATCGGTGCCGACCGGGTCGGGGTTCGCCTGGCACCGGTCTCGCCCGTCAACGACGCGCTGGAAAGCAATCCGCAGCCGCTGTTCGAACATGTCGTGCGTGAACTGGAGAAGCTGCATCCGGTGTATATCCATGTCGTGGAAGGCCACACCGGCGGCCCGCGCGACAACGCCCCCTTCGACTATGAAGCGCTGCACCGCCTGTACACCGGCGTATGGATGGTCAACAACGGCTACTCCAAGGAGATGGCCGAAGAGGCGATTCGCCGTGGCAGTGCCGACATGGTCTCGTTCGGCCGCAAGATGATCACCAACCCCGACCTGCCGCGCCGCTTCCGCGAAAACAAGCCGCTGAACCGTCCTTTTGAAGACGCGTCGCTGTACGGCGGCAATGGTGCGCACGGCTACGTCGACTACCCCGAGCTGGGCTGACGCGGGCTCCGGCCAGCAAAAAAAGCGCCCTTTGGAGCCGGGAGAAATACGTTCCAAAGGGCGCGTAAGCGCGTTTGACGATGGCTGCCTGCCTGAGGCAGGCTCGCTGTGCACGGGCTTATGCCAAGGCGCCGTCGGTATAGACGTCGAACTTGCGCGCGGGATCGGCTGAAGGACCGCTGCGGTCCATGCCGGCCAGGGCGCCGTCGGTGTAGATGTCGAATTTGCGGGCAGGATCGGCCGACACGCCACTGCGGTCCAGGCCAGAAACGGACTGCTCCTTGATGGGTGAAGCCTCAACGCGGGTACCGTCGATAAAGACGTCGAAACGGCCGGCCCGCGCACTGTCGCTATAGACGTCGCGCATGTCGACGCGGGAGGTGTAGCCGGACCTGTCGCCGGCAGGAGCGCTATCGCGGGCGGCGGCATGGGCAATGCCGGCAGTGCAGGCGGCTGCAATCGCGGCGGTGGCGAAGATCGTGTTGGCGAGCTGGCGGATCATGGCGGTACTCCGATTTGCGGTAAGAAGGGCAGAACGCGGCGGGCGTCCTCCCGCTTATACGCAGAAGCTGTGCCACCGGATGCGGACCGGCAAAAATGGAGTCGCAGCCCCGTCATCAGCGAATTCCGCTCGGCTAGCGGAGCAAATGTTGGGCAGAAACAAACTTGCGGCGTATTAGCCGCCCGCCCAAACCAACAGCTTCCTCCGTCAGCCAATTCCCGCGGCGGCATTCCTGCCTCCCACTAGTCCCGACAGCGTCAAACTGGCCATGCCAATGCGGGCATTGCCTGCGCTGTGGACGGCGCCAACTCCATGCTCCCCCTGTAGAATCGCCTTCCACGCAACCCTGGAACGTCCCGCATGGACTCTCACGCCCCGGATCGCGGCGCGCTGGTGCCGCTGGCCTATCACGCAACGGTGGTCGACTACCTGCGCCGCCATGAGCCCGAGGTCTGGCGCTGGGCCGGCGCCCGCGCGACCGGCGCCGATCAACGCGAGGCACTGCGCTCGATGCTGCTGCGCGACACCTACCGCATCGAGGCGGACGCGCATGCCGACGTGCACGCGGCGCTGGCCGAGGCGATGGCGCGGCTCGGCATCGACGCGCCCGCGACGCTCTACCAGTCCCCGGGCCAGGACATGAACGCCTCGCTGGTCTACGTGCCGGGAGAGGTCCACATCGTCCTGCAGGGGCCGCTGCTGGAGCGGCTGTCGCCGCCGGAGCTGCTGGCGGTGTTCGGCCATGAGCTGGCCCACCACCTGCTGTGGTCGCGCGACGAAGGCCAGTTCCTGGTGGCCGACCGCATCCTGAACGACGCGCTGGCCGCGCCCGGCGCCAGCGCCAGCCATCGCGAGACCTGGCGCCGCTACGCGCTGCACACCGAACTGTTCGCCGACCGCGGCGGTGCCGTGGCCGCGGGTGCGGTAGCACCTGCCGTGTCGACGCTGGTCAAGGTGCAGACCGGCATCGGCAGCGTGGACGCGGCCGCCTACCTGCGCCAGGCGGCCGAGATCGAATCCAACGAGGCGGGCGCAAGCGCCGCCCACAGCCATCCCGAGACCTTTATCCGGGCGCGCGCGCTGGCACTGTGGTGGGAAGGCGCGGCCGATCTCGATCCATGGATCGAAACCCGGCTGCACGGCCCGCTGGCGCTGGAGAAGCTGGACCTGCCGGGACAGGTCCGCCTGCAGGCGCTGACGCGCGGCTTCATCGCACACTTCCTCGCCGGCACGGATCTGGCGAGCGAGGCAGTGCTTGCGCAGGTGCGGATGATGTTCCCCGACTGGCGCGACGACGAACCGGCGACCGGTCCCGAGGGGTTGGGGCCGGACGTGGCCGACGACAGCGTGCGCAGCTACCTCAACGCACTGATGATGGACCTGGCACTCGCCGACTCCGACCAGCAGGACGCCGCGCTGCTGCACGCCGGCCAGGTGGCACAAGCGCTCGGCAGCCTGGAAGCGCTGCAAGGCAACCTGCGCCGCGACGCCGGCTTCGGCAAGCGCGAGCTGGACCGCTTCCAGCGCCAACTCCAACGCGAACTGGCCAGGGAGGGCCGGGCATGACTGACAGCACGACCCACGGCACCAAATCTATTCCGGATATGACCGGCAGCGGGGAGCCGCGCACGCTGCGCGCCCTGGTCGACGCGCAGGCGGGCGCGGCGCTGCCCACCGACGACGTCCTGGTGCTGGTGCTGCCGCTGTTCGCGCAGGTCGCCGCGCTGCACGCGCAGGGCAGGGTGGCAGCGCTCGATCCCGACAGCATCCTGGTGGACGAGGACGGCGGGCTGCGCCTGCGCCGGCCCGATGGCGAAGCGCCCGTCATGGACATCGGCACGGTGCATCGCGTGCAGCCGCATCCGGCCTCGGGCCTGAACATCGTCGGTGCGCTGCAGCTCGGCCACGCCGATGACGGACAGCGCGACCAGGCCGACCTGGCGCTGCAGCTTGACGCTACGGCGCCGGTCGAACGCCCGGTCTATCTACGCGGCCCGGCCAGCTGGGAACGCCTGCTTGGCCACCACGACGAGATCGGCGACGTGTTCCTGCTCGGCATGGTGCTCGCGAGCCTGGCCTGCGGCCTGGACTTTGCCGATGAGGACGACCTGCGCAGTTTCGTCGCGCAGCGCCGCAACCTGTTCCTGCTGCACGAGCGCCTGCATCCGATCGTCGCCGCGGTGATCGTCGAGATGACCGAGATCAACCGCCACGACCGCGCCACCGATGTCGCCGCGCTGGCGACCCGGCTGCGCACGTGGCGCGAGCAGCCGCCGGGCCTGGACGTGGAGCGTGTGCTGGCCGGCACGACGGGTGCCACGCCGCGCCGCGCCGCCGTGCTCACGCACCTGCGCGACCGCCTGTTCGATCTCTCGCGGCGCAACCGCCTGCTGCACTTCCGTCCGACTGCGGCCACCGTCAACGTCACCGTGGCCAGCGTGCCGCTGATGCTGCAGATCGAAAGCGTGCGGCCCGAGCATATCTGCACCTGGGGCGGACCGTTCGCCGCCGACCTGGTGGCGGGCAAGCCGGTGTCGCTGCAGCGCTGGCTGCGCTTCGACGACCAGCCCTACCTGCCGGCGTCGCTGGACCGCCTGATCGCCGAGACCCGCCGCGACCGTGCCGAGTACGGCTTCAGCAACCTGCGCCTGGTGGTGGCGTTCCTGCGCTGGCACAACCTGAAAGAGGCGCCGGACGAGCGAATCGTGACGCCGCTGCTGTGGCTGCCGGTGGAACTGGTCAAACGCAAGGGCGTGCGCGACCAGTACGTGATCCAGTGCGCGGGCGGCGAGGCCGAGTTCAACCCGGTGCTGCGCCACTACCTGAGCCAGCTGTACGACATCCGGCTGGACGAGACCGTGGATCTCGACAAGACCTCGATCGAGGAAATCCATGCCGGCATCCTCGCGCAGATTCGCCGCTCGGAGCCCTCGGTGGAGCTGCGCCTTGTCGACAAGGCCGCGGTGCGGCTGGTGCGGCAGAAGGCGCTGCAGCGGATGCAGCAATTCCAGCGCCGCCGGCCGGGCACGGCCGCCGCGCGCAGCGGCGGCTGGCTGCCGCCGTACAGCTATGCGCAGGACGACTACCGGCCGCTGGGCCGCGCGCTGTTCGAGCATTGGGTGCGGCCAAGCGAGCTGCCGCAGCGCTTCGAAGCGGGCGCCGCACCCGCCGCCGGTCCGCGCCAGCCCCACATGAGCAGCCCCGCCGCCGCGCAAAGCGACGAGCGCCAGGGCTACGTGCTCGAGGAGTCCGAGGGCCACCGTTATGCCTGGGACCTGGACCTGACGCAGGTGACGCTCGCCAACTTCAACTACCGCAAGATGTCGCTGGTGCGCGACTACACGCAGTTGCTGGACGAGCCCGGCGCCAATCCGGCGTTTGACCGCGTGTTTTCGATCGATCCGCGCGACGTGGAGACGCAAGCGCCCGCGCCGCTCGCACCGGCCGAGCAGTGGAACGTGGTGGCGGCCGACGCGACGCAGAACGCCGCGGTCGGCCTCGCGCGCAGCCTGCGCAGCTTCATCATCCAGGGGCCGCCGGGCACGGGCAAGTCGCAGACCATCACCAACCTGATCGCCGACTACGCGGGCCGCGGCAAGCGCGTGCTGTTCGTCTGCGAGAAGCGCGCCGCGCTCGACGTGGTGTTCCATCGGCTCAAGCAAAGCGGGCTGGATTCGCTGTGCTGTCTGATCCACGACTCGCAGACCGACAAGAAGGCTTTCATTGCCGATCTGCGCGCTTGCTACGAGCAGTGGATCGCGCAGCCGCACGACGGCGACTTGCTAGCGGCGCGCCGCACACAGGTGGCCGAGGCGCTGGCCGCGCACCAGCAACGCATCGACGCGTTCGAGTCGGCGATGGCCAGCGCGCCCGAGGCCCTCGGCGACAGCGTGCGCGCGTTGCTGCGCCGCGTGGCCGCGTTGCCCGCTGTGCCCGAGGCAGGGCCTGCACTGCGCGAGCGCCTGCCGGCGCTGGCCGCATGGGACCGTCAGCGCGATCTCGCGCACCGCGTGCACCGCGCGATGCGCGAACGCTTCGGTCTCGACAGCCTGGCCGCGCACCCGTTCGCGCGCCTGTCCCCGCAACTACTGGCCGACGAGCGCGCCTATGGCCGCGCCGAGCAGTTGTGCAATGACGCCGAGGCGCTATTCGATGCGCTCGACCCGCTGCTCGACAGTACCGCAAGCCTGATCGGCCAGGACACTGCGCTGGAACAGGCACTCGCACATGCCACAGACGGTCAATGGCTGCTCGACACGGGCCTCGCCGCACACCTGGACCTGCTCGATCCGGCCTCGCCGGCGCACGTCGCGCTGCGCGAGGTCCGCGCGGACCTGGAGTCGCGCGCGCGGGCACTCGCCGACGCGCGAGCCGCAACCTCGAACTGGCAAGACAAGCTGAGCCCCGGCGATACCGAATCGGCGCTGGCGCTCGCGCGGCGGCTGGAGCCGTCGTTCGCGCGCTGGCTGCAGCCCGCATGGTGGCGGCTGCGCGGCGAACTGAAGCGCCGCTATGACTTCGGCAAGCACGCTGTCCATCCGGGCTACGGCAAGGTGCTGGAAGCGCTGGCCGCCGAGCACGCCGCGAGCGCGGCACTGGCGGCGGCCGATGTCGACAGCCGCCGACGCTACGGCGTCAGCGAGATGCAGGCCTTCCTGCGCGCGCTCGGCGAACTCGAGCAGCGCCTGCAGTCAGGCGCAGGCCCGCGCGAACTAGTCGGGCACCTGCGCCAGGCCGTCGACCCGGTCGCGGCGGCGCGCGCCGAGGCCGGTGCGCGCGAGGCGCTGGAGAAGCTCGCGCAGCGTGTGCGCGACGGGCTGGTGCTGGCCTCCGACGCGCGCCTCGGCGACATCGCCGAACTGCTGCGCGACCTGCGCGAGGCGCTCGACGACCTGCCCGACCTGTTGCCGCTGTTGCGCGCGGTGCATGCGGGCGACCCCGCCTGCGCCGCCACGCTGCAATGGCTCGATCACGCACCGGCGCAGCTCGAGGCGCTGGTCGCCGACGAGGCGCTGCGCCGTCTCGCGCGCGAGAACCCGGTGCTGGCGCGCTTCGGCGGCGCGGCGCTGGCGCAGGCCGCGCGCGCCGTGGCGCAGAGTCAGCGCGAGCTGCTCGCGCTGAACGCCCAGGTGGTGCGCGCCACGCGGCACAAGCAGTTCGCCGAGCATGTGCGCGTGTCCTCGCTGTCGGCCACGATGCTGGACGCGGACGGCAAGACGTTCAAGAAGCAATACGCCACGGGCCGCCGCGAACTGGAGCACGAGTTCGGCAAGAGCATGCGCCACCGCTCGATCCGCGATCTCTCCGACGACGAGACCGGCATCGTCATCAACGACCTGAAGCCGATCTGGCTGATGAGCCCGCTGTCGGTGTCCGACACACTGCCGCTGTCGCCGGACCTGTTCGACGTGGTGATCTTCGATGAGGCCAGCCAGATTCCGACCGAAGAGGCCGTGCCCGCGTTGAGCCGCGCAAGCCAGGTGGTGGTGGTCGGCGACGAGATGCAGCTGCCGCCGACGAGCTTCTTCACGGCCGGCGGCGCCGAGGGCGACGACGAGATCGTCGTGGAAGAGGAGGGCGAGCGCATCGCCATCAACCTCGATTCGGACAGCCTGCTGAACCAGGCCGCGCGCAACCTGCCCGCCACGCTGCTGGCGTGGCACTACCGCAGCCGCCACGAATCGCTGATCAGCTTTTCCAACGCGGCGTTCTACGACGGGCGCCTGGTCACCATTCCCGACCGTTTGCTGGAGCAGGCCGAGGACGAGGCGCCTGCGCTGCGCTCGGACCAGGAGGATGCCGGCATCGCGGGCGCCGACGCGCTGCTGGCGCGGCCGGTCAGCTTCCACCGGCTGGCCGACGGCGTCTACGCGGACCGCCGCAATGCGCAGGAGGCGAGCTACATCGCCCGGACCGTGCGCGAGCTGCTGCGCCGCGAAACCGGACTGAGCCTGGGCATCGTGGCGTTTTCCGAGGCGCAGCAGGCCGCCATCGAGTCCGCGCTCGAGGCGCTGGCGGCCGAGGACGCGGACTTCGCGCTGCGCCTAGAGCGTGAGTACGTGCGCGAGGACGACGACCAGTTCAACGGGCTGTTCGTCAAGAACCTGGAGAACGTGCAAGGCGACGAGCGCGACGTGATCATCCTGAGCATCTGCTACGCGCCCGGGCCGGACGGCAAGATGCTGATGAACTTCGGCCCGATCAACCAGCGCGGCGGCGAGAAGCGGCTTAACGTGATCTTCAGCCGCGCGCGCCATCGGATGGCGGTGGTGTCGACGATCCAGGCCGAGGCGATCACCAACGTGCACAACGACGGCGCGGCCGCGCTGCGTGCGTTCCTGCAGTTCGCGCAGGCCAGCGCGCGCGGCCAGTTCGAACGCGCCCAGTCGGTGCTCGGCGCGCTGAACCCCGGCGCGCGCGACGCCTTCACGCGCGAGGCCACGCCGGACAGCGTCCGCGACGCACTGGCCGAGGCGCTGCGTGCGCGCGGCCACCAGGTGCACGCCAACGTCGGCCGCTCGCAGTTCCGCTGCGACCTGGCCATCGCCGCTCCGTCGGGACAAGGCTACGCGCTGGCGATCCTGCTCGATGCGCCGTCCGAGCCGGTGACGGACACCGCCGAGCGCTATGTGTTCCGCCCCGGCATCCTGCGCAGCTTCGGCTGGCGGGTGCTGGACATCCCCGGCAAGGACTGGCTCGACGATCGGGACGCGGTGCTGGCCCGCATCGAGGCCATGCTGGCCGATGGCGAGGATCGCGCGCTGGACGTGGAGGTCGAGATGCCGGTGCCGTTGGCGAAGCCGGCCGCGGTGCAGGATGCGGCGTCAACGGGCGAGGCCCGGACGGACGCGGCGACGGTATCGGCTGCACAAGCGGAACTGGTTCGGACCCTGCGCTTCGAACAGGGCACGTCGCGCAAGTTCTGGCGTGCCAGCGTACGCGGGGCGGAGCTCTCCGTCACCTATGGCCGCATCGGCAGCACAGGGCAGACCAGCGTGAAGACGTTCGACAGCGCCGAGCGGGCACGGCGCGAGGCGGACAAGCTGGTGGCAGAGAAACTGCGCAAGGGCTACGTGGAGGCATAGCGCCTGGACAGGGCGGCCGGCGCGATTAGCCGCCCTCGTCCTTGGGCCAGAAGGTAATGAGGATATTGGAGGGCGCGACGCCGTTCTCGTCGCGCGGCAGCGGGTCGGATCGCTGCACCGCGCGCAGCACGGCGTTGTCCCAGGCCGCATTGCCGCTTGACTTGGCGAGCCGCGCCGACAGCACAGAGCCATCCGGCGCCATGCCCACGGCCACCACCGCCGCCGGATTGCCGCTGACGTCTTCATTGAAGATGATGTTCGGCTTGACCCGCTGCCGGACCCGCTCGGCATAACCGGACGAAGGCTTGGTGCCGGAGCCGGAGCCGACCCGTGTTCCAGAATTGCCCGCCTGCGACCGCAATCGCGCCAGTTCGCCCTGGCGCTGGGCATTATCGGCCTGGCGCTGCGCTTCCATCGCCTTGCGTTGCGCCTCCTTGCGGGCTGCTTCGGCACGCGCCTGGTTCTCGCGCTGCCGTGCTTGTGCCTGGTCGCGCGCGGCCTGCTCGGCCTTGCGCTGCTTTTCCTGCAGCGAGATGTCGGCCTCTTCCTCTTCGACCGGCTTCGGGCTTGGCGCCGGCGTGATTGCGGGCGCCGGCGTTGCGGCTTCCGGGATCGCTTCCCACAGTTCGGCCGCGACACCTTCAGGCGCCGCGCTGCGCCAGCGCACGCCGTAGTAGAGCAGGGCACCCAGCAGCAGGTGCATGAACAAGGCCAGCAGGAAGCACCTCAAGGTGCCCCGTTCAGGCACTGGCTGATAGGGATAGGCGACGGCCTGCATGGATCGCGCGCCTTGCCGCTGCTCGTTTTTGCGCTTGCTCTCCTATGTACCAGTCGAGACGCCAGTTCCGCCGGCGGACGTATCCACGTGCTTCTCCAGTTTCAGGTACGAGTCAGCCGCGACCAGCCCGAACACGATGTGGGCAATGGCGGTTATCCAGCCGCGCGCTTCAGCAAACCATGGGAACGCGGCCGTCATGCCGTGGAAATTGACCAGGTACAGGACCAGGCCGAACAGCGCCCCAACTACCGAGGCCATGCCGACACTCGAATCAAACCGGAACGGCGCCATGATCGCTGCCAGGATCACCGCAAACACGACAGAGAGCACGAAGTGGACCACCACGGCCGCTACCAGCACGCTCATCTGGAAGGTGGTAGCTTGCGCCAGCACATCCGGGCCCAGCATGATGGCGGCGATCATAGTCAGCGGCTTCCAGACGCTGGCCCCCATCAACATGGCCGCCAGCAGGTCGAGCACCAGGAATACCACCCCGGCGACGAGGCCCGCCAGCGCCGCCGCACGCCAGTCCGGCCACCGGTGCGCGTAGCGATGCGATTGCATATGAAGTTCCATGACATCCTCCTTTGATGCGGCAGAAACCAAAGCCGCTTTCCAAGGCGCAACTTCATTCTATGGGGTGCAACCGCATCAACCAAGCGCAGTCAACGCTGCAAAGCAGCGAGCTGGCGTGGCAGGGCGCCAGTGTCTCGTCAAAGGCTCACGGCGACGGACGCTTGCGTCCTAGCCCTTAGTGAAGATCTCCAGAAAGTGCTTGCTCGGATCCTCGAAGTAGATCCGGCGGCCGCCATCGTCGGTGTTGACCTCGCCGGGGCGGCGGCGGTACGGGTCCGCCCAGTAGGTCAGGTTGCGCGCGCGGACGCGGGCAAAGCCCTGATCGAATTCGGCGTCGCTGACCAGGAAGGCATAGTGCTGCAGGGCAACATCGCCCTCCGCGTCCATGAAGTCCAGGGTCACGTCATTGTCCAGCCGTACGCCGAGAAACGGCCCGAACGGCTCGGCCGGGGGGCGTCCGAGGATCTCGCAGAGGAAGTCGGCGGAGACCTTCTTGTCATGAGAAAAGACGATGGTGTGGTTGAGCTGGATGGCCATGCAGCAATCTCCGGGAAGGATACGTGCAAGGAACGGCGAGCAAGCCGGCAGGGGACGGCCAGCCGGCCGTCACGCAGAAGCTGGCGTGCGCCACGCTTGCAGGGTAGCCAGCGCCGGTGATGACGGCAACCTTGCCTTGCAGGCCAGGCTTGGTTGGCATCCCTTCAGCCGTGCCGTGAACGCCTGAAAGTCCGGCCGGGTCAGATGCATCCTGAATGGCTTCACCTCCAACCCATCCGCCCCGTAGCCACCATTCGGCCATCACCAAACGCGATGGCACGCTCGCCATTTATTGCTTTACGAGACCTTTCACCTCTTTCATCCTCATCGAATCACGGCTTGCTGCTTATGCTTCACAAGTGGTGGCATGCCGCTTCAAAGGAGACATGAATTGAAAGGTATCAAAGGGAAGGCATTGCGTCTTCTCCGTGCTGGAGGCTTGGCTCCCGCGCTACTGATAAGCGGCTCAGGTTGGGCGAGTGGGTATCCGGTGAAGCCGGTGACACTGATCGTTCCACAAGCGCCTGGTGGTGCCAACGATGCTGTGGCGAGAATCGTGGCGCAAAGACTCGGTGCGGTGCTGGGCCAACCCATTGTCGTCGACAACCGGCCCGGCGCCGGTGGGAATATCGGTATCCAGGTCGCTGCGAAGGCACCGCGCGACGGTTACACGTTACTGCTGACAGTCGGCAGTTCGTTCACCATCAACCCGTCGCTATACCGGAAGATTCCGTTTGATCCTGTCAAGGACTTCGAGCCGATTACGCTGGTGGCGACGGCGCCGTACCTGCTGGTCACGAACCCGGCAATCCAGGCCAGGTCTGTCCAGGATCTGATTGGCCTGGCCAGGTCGAAACCAGGAAAACTGGACTATGCCTCCGCGGGCAACGGCACGCTGAATCATCTGCTCGGGGAAATGCTGAAGGCAAAGGCTGGCATCGATATTACCCACGTTCCGTACAAGAGTGCAGCTGCAGCGGCTACTGACGTGGTTGCCGGCCAGGTTCCCATAACGTTCGGCAGCCTGCCAGGTGTGATGCCGTTCGTGAAAACAGGGCAACTCCGCGTACTTGGCGTGGCCACAGAGAAGCGGTCAAGACTGATTCCCGAGGTGCCAACGATAGGGGAGGCCATTCCTGGGTACAGCGCGGTCTCCTGGTATGGGTTGCTTGCGCCAGCCGGTACGCCAAAGGAAATTCTTGCCCAGCTTCATGCGGAGGCCACCAAAGTCCTGAATAGCAAGGACGTGCAGGACAAGCTTGCCGCGCAAGGAGCAGAGGCCACGTCGAATACGCCAGAGCAGTTCCGCGCTCTGATCAAGGACGATCTGGTGAAATGGGCGAAGGTCGTCAAGGACTCGGGAGCACAGGTCGATTGAGTGACGGGGGGGGAGGTGTCAGGAATTCTGTGTGCTGAGGT
>NZ_JFJW01000156.1:0-17608 GCF_000611125.1 Cupriavidus sp. SK-4 | reverse complement strand
GCGGGCGGCACGATCCCGCCGCTGGCCGGCCGCCCGCAGGCGGAACTGGCCGCGCAGATGCAGGCCTTCAAGGCCGGCACGCGGCCGGCCACGGTGATGCACCAGATTGCCAAGGGCTACAGCGACGACCAGATCGCGGCCATCACGGCGTGGTTCGCCGCGGTGCGCTGACAGCAGGGGACTACCATGCAAAGACGAAGCTTCCTGGGCGCCGCGGGCGCCGCAGTACTGGGTTCGGTCGGGGTCGGGGCGGCACGCGCCGCGGCACCGGCCAAGGTGGTGGTGGTGGGTGGCGGCTACGGCGGCGCCACCGCCGCGCGCTACCTGCGCGAGTGGAGCGAGCAGGCGATCGAGGTCACGCTGGTCGAACCCAATCCGGCCTTTATCTCCTGTCCGCTGTCGAACCTGGTGCTCGGCGGCAGCCGGCAGCTGGCGGACCTGACCTTGCCCTACGACGCGCTGGTGCGCCGCCACGGCGTGCGGCTGGTGCGCGATACCGCCGTGGCCATCGACCCGGCCAGGCGGACCGTGCGCCTCGCGGGCGGCACCACGCTGCCGTACGACCGCCTGCTGCTGTCGCCGGGCGTCGACATGATGAGCGATGCGCTGCCCGGGCAGAAGCAGCCCGGCGGCGACCAGGTCCTGCACGCCTGGAAGGCCGGCCCGCAGACCGTGGCGCTGCGCCGCCAGCTGGAGGCCATGCCGGACGGCGGCACCTATGCCATCAGCATCCCGCTGGCGCCGTACCGCTGCCCGCCGGGACCCTACGAGCGCGCCTGCCAGGTGGCGTACTACTTCAGGCAGCACAAGCCGCGCAGCAAGGTGCTGATCCTGGATGCCAACCCGGACATCACCTCCAAGGCCGGGCTGTTCCGCAAGGTGTGGGCGTCGCAGTACCCGGGCATGGTGGAGTACCGGCCGCAGTTCAACGCGGTGGATGTGGATCCCGCCACGCGCACGCTCAAGTTCGACGTGCAGGACGACGAGCGTGCCGACGTGCTCAACGTGCTGCCGCCCCAGCGCGCCGGCGCGATCGCGGTGTCGGCGGGGCTGGCCACGGCCAATGGCAAGTGGTGCGAGGTCGACTTCGTCACTTTCGAGTCGCGCGCCGCGGCCAATATCCACGTGATCGGCGATGCCATCCAGATCGCGCCGCTGATGCCCAAGTCGGGCCATATGGCCAACCAGCATGGCAAGGTCGCGGCCGCGGCCATGGTCGCGCTGCTGTCGGGCCGGGCACCCGACCCGCAGCCGCTCTACAACAACACCTGCTACAGCTTCACCTCCGACCGCGAGGCGGTGCACGTGGCCAGCGTGCATCGCTATGACGCGGCGCAGAAGACCATGCTCACGGTGCCGGGATCGGGCGGGCTGTCGGAGGCGCCGAATCAGCTCGAAGGCGACTACGCGCTGGCGTGGGCCAAGGGCATCTGGGCGGAGATGCTGGGGTAGGGACAGGGCGGGCCATGCCCCGAAGGCCGGGGGCTGCTACCCTACGGGTTTTGTCCGGCACTGCGCCGGGCCGCGCCCCCAGCCCCCTCATGCAAGCCAGAGACCGTCTACTCGCCCTCGCCATCGTCTGCGTCTGGGGCGTCAACTTCGTCGTCATCAAGGTTGGCCTGGCGGACATGCCGCCGATGCTGCTGGGTGCGCTGCGCTTCCTGCTGGTGGCGTTTCCGGCGATCTTCTTCGTGCCGCGCCCGCGCGTGCCGTGGCGGCTGCTGCTGGCCTACGGCGTCACCATCAGCCTGGGCCAGTTCGCCTTCCTGTTCTACGCCATGGCGGTCGGCATGCCGGCCGGACTGGCCTCGCTGGTGCTGCAGTCGCAGGCCTTCTTCACGCTGGCCATTGCTGCGCTGTGGCTGGGCGAGCCGGTGCGCTGGCACAACATTGCGGGCATGGCGGTGGCGGCGGGCGGGCTGGCCCTGATCGGGGCCGGTGCCGGCAGCGCCGGCGGTATGAGCGTGGCGGGCTTCGTGCTGACGCTGTGCGCGGCGTTCTGCTGGGCCAGCGGCAATATCGTCAGCAAGAAGATCGGCCCGGTCGACCTGCTGGGGCTGGTGATCTGGGGCGCGCTGATCCCGATCGTGCCGTTCGCGCTGCTGTCGCTGTGGGTCGAGGGCCCGGCGCGCATCGTGCAGAGCGTCACCCATGTGTCGGGCATGGCCGTGTTTGCCGTGGCTTACCTGGCCTTCGCGGCGACTGTGTTCGGCTACACCATGTGGGGCCGGCTGCTGACGCGCTACCCGGCCAGCCAGGTGGCGCCGCTGACGCTGCTGGTGCCGGTGGTGGGGCTGGTGTCGGCGCATGTGCTGCTGGGCGAGGACCTGTCCGGCGCGCAGTGGGCGGGCGCGGCAGTGGTGATGGCCGGGCTGCTGCTCAATGTGTTCGGCCAGCGCCTGTGGGCAGGTAGGGCGCTGGCGCGCCGCTGATCCTCCCGCCGCGCTTATGCTGTGCTGCATCAGTGGGTAAACACTATATGCGCATTCACGTATATACGAATATATTGGATGCCATGGAAGAGCTGGATCGCGTATTCGAAAAGGTATCGGGCTACTTCAGCCTGTTGGCGGAGCCGACGCGGCTGAAGATCCTGCACGCCTTGTGCGATGGCGAGAAGCCGGTCAGCACGGTGGTCGAGACGGTGGGTTCGTCGCAGACCAATGTGTCGCGGCATCTCAACGCGATGTACCGCTCGGGCGTGCTGTCGCGCCGCAAGGAGGCGAACCTGGTGTTCTACGCCATTGCGGACGAAAGCGTGATCGAGCTGTGCCGCACGGTCTGCGTGCAGGTGGCGAGCCGGCTGGAGGACAGCGCCTTGTCCTCCGGCGTGGTCGACCGCTTCATGGCACAGCCGGCACCCGAAGCCCCGGCGCGCAGGCGGCGCACCGCAGGCTAGCTCAGCTCTTCCGGTAAACGGATCGCTGCCGCACCCGCTGCAGCGGCCCGATAACAGGCACGCCGACCGGTCCAGGGGACCGTGGCGAGCGCGCCGGAGGAGACCGATTTGCAGGAACGGAACCGGCCCGGGCGCATCATGCCCGCGCCCGAGCACTTCGTCAGCGCATCGCTGCAGCAGGACATCGGCCGGCACGGCCTGGACGCGCCGCGGCGCGACTTCCTGCGCAAGAGCTTCTTGGGCGCGGCCGCGGGGATTGCCGCCGCCACGGCGGGCCGCCAGGCGCTGGCGGCCGACGGCGATCCCGCCATCCTGCAGCCGCAGCCCTGGGCCACCTCGCTCGGCCAGCCGGTGGCGGCACGCCCGTACGGGCAGCCCTCCGTGCATGAGAAAAACCTGGTGCGGCGCGAGTCGCCGGGCCTGACGCGCGTCTCCGCTGCTTCAGTGGCCTTCGCGCCGCTGCAGGGCTTCTTCGGCATCATCACCCCCAATGGCCTGCATTTCGAGCGCCACCACCAGGGCTGGCACGATATCGACCCGGCCCGTCACCGCCTGATGCTCAACGGCCTGGTGCGCACGCCGCGCGTCTACACCATGGACGACCTGATGCGCCTGCCGGCGGTGTCGCGCATGCATTTCATCGAATGCGGCGCCAATACCGGCATGGAATGGGGCAATGTGGCCGTGCCCACGGTCCAGTACACCCACGGCATGCTGTCGTGCTGCGAGTTCACCGGCGTGCCGCTGCGGGTGCTGCTGGACGATGCCGGCGCCGACCTGCGCCGCGGCCGCTACCTGCTGGCCGAAGGCGGCGATGGCTCGTCGATGACGCGCACCATCCCGATGGAACTGGCCGACGAGATCATCGTCGCCTGGGGCATGAACGGCGAGATGCTGCGCCCCGAGAACGGCTATCCGCTGCGGCTGGTGGTGCCGGGCGTGCAGGGGGTGTCGTGGGTCAAGTGGCTGCGCCGGCTGGAGCTGGGCGACCAGCCCTGGAACGCCAAGGACGAGACCATCCACTACGTGGACATGATGCCGGACGGCAAGCTGCGCCAGTACACCTCGATCCAGGAGTGCAAATCGGTCATCACCACGCCTTCGGGCGGGCAGCAGCTGGTGGGCAAGGGCTTCTACAACATCAGCGGGCTGGCGTGGTCGGGGCGCGGGCGCATCAGGCGTGTCGATGTCTCGACCGACGGCGGGCGCAACTGGCGCACCGCGCGGCTGGAGGCGCCGGTGCTGTCCAAGTGCCTGACGCGCTTCAATCTGGACTGGGTCTGGGACGGCGGCCCCGCCATCCTGCAAAGCCGCGCCATCGACGACACCGGCTACGTGCAGCCGAAGCTGGGGCAGCTGCGCGCGGTGCGCGGCACGCGCTCGATCTACCACAACAACGCCATCCAGAGCTGGCAGGTGGCGGCAGGCGGCGAGGTGTCCAATGTCCATGTGGGCTGAGTTCAGGACCGCCGCCGCCCTGGTGCTGGCAGCCGTCAGCGCCGCCCCGGCCTGGGCGGGCACGACCGACGCGCGTGCGGCGCTTGGCCGCACCGCGACGCCCGCGGAAGTCGCGGCGTGGGACATCGACGTGCGCCCGGACTTCCAGGGCCTGCCCAGGGGCAGCGGCACGGTGGCGCAGGGGCAGAAGGTCTGGGACGGCAAGTGCGCGTCGTGCCACGGCGACTTCGGCGAATCCAACGAGGTGTTTACGCCGCTGGTCGGCGGCACCACCGCCGAAGACATCAGGCGCGGCCGCGTGGCCGGCATGACCGGCAACCAGCCGTACCGCACCACGCTGATGAAGGTCAGCACCGTCAGCACGCTGTGGGACTACATCCACCGCGCCATGCCGTGGAACGCGCCCAAGAGCCTGAGCGTGGGCGACGTCTACGCGGTCACCGCTTATATGCTGCACCTGGGCGAGATCGTCCCGGCCGACTTCACGCTGTCTGACGCCAATATCGCCGAGGTCCAGCGGCGCATGCCCAACCGCGACGGCATGACCACCGGCCACGGCCTGTGGCCGGGGCGCGGCCGGCCGGATACGCGCAATACGGCCTGCATGCAGGACTGCGCCGATAAGGTGGTGATTACCTCGTCGATACCGGACTATGCCCGCGATGCCCATGGCGAGCTGGCGCAGCAGCAGCGGGCCTTCGGCCCGGTGCGCGGCGTGGCCGCGGGCAATGCCGCATCGAAAAGTGCCGCATCAGATCCTTCTGCGCCGGCCGCGCCGGGCGCGCGGCTCACCAGCCAGTACCAGTGCATGGCCTGCCACGCGATGGACCGCAAGCTGGTGGGGCCGTCCTTTGCCGACATCGCCGGCAAGTACAAGGGCCAGGACGCGCATGGCGCGCTGGCGCGCAAGGTCAAGGCGGGCGGGCAGGGCGCATGGGGCAGCGTGCCGATGCCGCCGCAGCCGCAGATCCCGGATTCGGACGTGCAGGCCATGGTGGGCTGGATTCTTGAGGCAAAATAGCGGACTGGCCGTCGCAGTGCCCCCAGGCAGCGGCCAGGGTGTGCCGCGAAGCCACTGCAGTACGGCCCAGCGGCCTTTGCCGTCCCCACGGCTTTACAGAGCTTGGAGAGCTTAACAATGAAGCAGTTTGTCATCGCAGCGCTGATGCTCGGCGCCGCCGCATCGGCCCACGCGGTCGATGCCGCCAAGGCACAGGAGATCGCCAACAAGAACGCCTGCATGGGTTGCCACCAGGTCGACAAGAAGCTGGTCGGTCCTTCCTACAAGGAAGTGGCCACCAAGTACAAGGGCGACAAGAACGCCCTGGCGACCCTGTCCAAGAAGGTCAAGAGCGGTGGTTCGGGCGTCTGGGGCCCGGTGCCGATGCCGGCCAACGCCGCCATCAGCGACGCCGACCTGAAGACCGTGGTCGAGTGGGTGCTGGCCGGCGCCCCCGCCAAGTAAGCCTTACCGACCAGGCGGGCAGTCCGCCGATGCACCAGGCCGGGCGGTGAATGCCGCGCGGCCAGGACAGACCAGCGGCCGGCCATGTACCGGCCGCATGAAGAAAAATCCCCGAAGCGGTCATCGACCGACTGGAACGGAGTAGCCGGAGAGCAGAAAAATGAATTCCAAACGACGAGAAGTGCTGCGGGTCACCGCTGTCCTGTCGCTGATGGCCGCCACCGGCCTGATCAGCGAGGCGCAGGCGGCCGAGTGGAACAAGAACGCCTTTGACGGCAAGAGCGTTGCCGACGTGATCAAGGCGCTCGGCGGCAGCGGCACCGAGAAAAGCACCGCCATCACCTTCACCGCCCCCGATATCGCCGAGAACGGCGCCGTGGTGCCGGTGGCCGTGACCAGCACCATCCCGGATACCGAGCAGATCGCGATCCTGGTGGAAAAGAACCCCAACACGCTGGCCGCCGACTTCATCATCCCGGCCGGCACCGAGCCGTTCGTCTCCACGCGCGTGAAGATGGGCCAGACCTCGGTCGTGCATGCCGCGGTCAAGGCCGGCGGCAAGTGGTACGTGGCATCGAAGGAAATCAAGGTCACGCTGGGCGGCTGCGGCGGCTGACGCCGCGCCCCGGATCGAGATTCCCAAACTGCAACAGGAGAAACACATGGCAGACCCGATGCGCGTACGCGCCACCGAAAACGGCGGCGTGGTTGACGTCAAGATTCTGATGAAGCACGACATGGAAACCGGCCAGCGCAAGGACGCGTCCGGCAAGGTCGTCCCGGCCTGGCATATCCAGACCGTGACCGCCCAGTGCAAGGGCAAGGAAGTGTTCCGCGCCCAGTTCGGCCCGGCGGTATCGAAGGACCCGTTCCTGAACTTCAAGTTCAAGGGCGGTGCCAAGGGCGACAAGGTCGCCGTGACCTGGATCGACAACAAGGGCGACAAGCGCACCGACGAAGCGACCATCGCCTGACAGCCGTTCCGCGGCCGGCAGGCCACGCCGTCCTCTGCTAAGGTTCGGGACGGATGCCGGGACTGGCCCGGCGGGAAGGAACAACATGCGGCGAGCATTTATTCGAGCATCGGCGGCACTGGCCGCCATCGGCCTGAGCGCCAAGGCGGCGGCGCAGGCTGCCCCGGCTGCCGGCAAGGGCGGGCGCGTGAAGGTGGTGTACCAGCTGTCCGAAGGCATCGACCAGGCGGTGCGCGCGATGGGCAACCTGCGCAACCACCTGAACGGCGCGCCGGGAACGAAGATCGTGGTGGTCGCGTTCGGCTACGGCATCGATTTCCTGGTCGAAGGCGCCAAGGATGCGCGCGGCAACACCTTTGACGGCCCGGTGGGCGCGCTGGCCTCGGCGGGGGTGGAGTTCCGCGTGTGCCGCAACACCCTGACCGCACGCAAGATTGCAGAATCGAGCCTGTTGATGGAAGCCAAGGTGGTACCGGCCGGCGTGGTCGAGATTGCGCACCTGCAGGCCGAAGAAGGCTACGCCTATATCAAGCCCTGAGCCGGGCGGCGTAGCTTCCGGCAACAAGAGAAAGAACGGCCCGCCACGGTGCGAGGCCGCGAGGAGAAGCCCCATGAACACCATCCGAAGCCTGGCCCGGCGCGCCGCGCTGGCCGCGGCGGCCACCGCTGCGGTGGCCTCTGCCGCCGCCGTGCATGCGCAGGGCAGCACCGCCGAAGAAATCGCCAAGTACCGCCAGATGCTGGCCGAAGGCAATCCCGCCGAGTTGTGGGAAGCCGCCGGCGAAGAGCTGTGGAAGAAGCCGGCTGGCCCGAAGAACGCCTCGCTGGAACAGTGCGACCTGGGCAAGGGCCCGGGCGTGACCAAGGGCGCCTACGCCGAGCTGCCGCGCTATTTCAAGGACGCCAGCAAGGTGATGGACCTGGAGCAGCGGCTCGCTTACTGCCGCATGACGCTGCAGGGGCTGACCAGGGAAGAGGCGACGAAGAACCCGTTCTCGTCGTCGGGCAAGCCGTCCGAGATCGAGCGCCTGGTGGCCTACCTGACCGGCGAGTCGCGCGGCGTGAAGATGAACGTGCAGCTCAGCCATCCCGAAGAAAAGCGCACCTATGCGCTGGGCGAGAAGATGTTCTTCTACCGCGGCGGCGCCTATGACTTTGCCTGTGCCACCTGCCATGCGGTGGACGGCCAGCGCATCCGCCTGCAGGACCTGCCCAACCTGCTGACCGACAAGGGCGCGCAGGCGGCCTACACCACCTGGCCCGCCTACCGCGTCTCGCAGGGCGAGGTCCGCACCATGCAGCACCGCCTGTACGACTGCCTGCGCCAGCAGCGCTTTCCCGAACCCGCCTATGGCTCGGACGTGATCACCGCGCTGACCATGTTCCTGGCGAAGAACGCCAACGGCGGGACCTACGACGGCCCGGCGATGAAGCGCTGACCAGTACGGGAGAGACACCATGCAACGACAACACCAGGCCCTGGCCATCGCGGCCCTGGCCACCCTGCTGGCAACCGGCGCCCACGCGCAGGACAGCACCAAGCCCCGCGCGCCCAAGGGCAAGCCCGCCGCCGTCAGCGGCACCGACATGAAGCACCTGATCGAGGATTCTTTCTCGTCGCGCGGCCCGGTCACGGTCGAAGGCGTGCTCAACCAGGACGGCATGCAGCAGGCCTGCAGCCAGTACCCGGACCGCACCAAGGTGCCGGCGAAGCTTGCCAAGAAGATCGAAGCCGCCGAGCTCAAGCAGGTGAAATACCCCGCCGAAGACAAATGGCTGGGCGACTGGAAGGAAGGCGAAAAGGTCGCCCAGAACGGCCGCGGCATGCAGTTCACCGACCAGGTCGGCGGCACCAACGGCGGCAATTGCTACGCCTGCCACCAGATGACCAAGGCCGAGATCTCGTTCGGCAATATCGGCCCGTCGCTGTACCAGTACGGCAAGCTGCGCGGCAACTCGCAGGAAGTCATCAAGTACACCTGGGGCAAGATCTGGGACTCCAGCGCCTACGCCGCCTGCTCCAACATGCCGCGCTTCGGCCACAAGGGCATCCTGACCGAGGCCCAGATCCGCGACGTGATGGCGCTGCTGCTCGACCCGGCCTCGCCGGTCAACCAGTAAGGCCGATGCGCGCGCCTGCCGTGCTGCTGCGCTGGCTGCTGGCCTTCAGCCTGACCGGCGCCGCAGCCGGCGCGGCAGCGCTGGAGGTCGGCGACACCGTGCGCCTGCCCGACGTGCGCACGCTCGACGGCCGCACCCTCAGCGCCGCCGCGCTGGCTGGCAAGCCGCTGGTGGTCGAGTACTGGGCCTCGTGGTGCCCGTTCTGCGCGATGCAGAACCCGCGCCTGCAGAAGCTTTATCAACGCACGCGCGGCACGCCGCTGCAGGTGCTGACCATCAGCATCGACAAGGATCCGCGCGAGGCTGCCGACTACATGAAGCAGCGCGGCTACACCTTCCCGGCGACGATGGATTCGCCCGCGCTGCAGGCCGTGTTCGGCAAGCGCAAGGGGCTACCGGAGCTGTACGTGATCGACGCGCGTGGCCGCGTGGTGCAGAAGGAAGTGGGCGAAATGCTCGAAGACGACGTGGCGGCGCTGGAGCGGTACGCGCGGCCATAGTTTTGCGATGGCGGACGCCTGTGCCACGGGCCGACCGCCACCGCCAATTCCAGGAAGAGACATGAACCGACGCGAGTTCCTGCAGGTGCTGGCCATTGCCGGCGCCGGCGGCATGACGTTCCCCCATCAAGACGCGCACGCCGCGCAGGCCGCCGAGGCCATGTATGACCTGCCGCGCTTCGGCAACGTCCACCTGCTGCATTTCACCGATTGCCATGCGCAGCTGCGGCCGGTGTATTTCCGCGAGCCCAACGTCAACCTCGGTATCGGCGACTATGCCGGCAAGCCGCCGCACCTGGTCGGCGACGCGCTGCTGCGCCAGTACGGCATCCGCCCCGGCACGCCGCAGGCGCATGCGTTCACCTACCTGGATTTCAACGAGGCCGCGCGCCGCTATGGCAAGGTCGGCGGGTTTGCGCACCTGGCCACGCTGGTGAAACGGCTGAAGGCGGGCCGGCCGGGCGCCTTGCTGCTCGATGGTGGCGATACCTGGCAGGGCTCGGCCACCGCGCTGTGGACCAAGGGCCAGGACATGGTCGATGCCGCGCTGGCGCTGGGCGTGGACGTGATGACGCCGCACTGGGAGATGACCCTGGGCGCGGACCGCGTCAAGGAGATCGTCGACAAGGACTTCAAGGGCAAGGTCGCCTTCCTGGCGCAGAACATCAAGACCAATGATTTCGGCGATCCGGTATTCGATCCGTACGTGATCCGCGAGATCAATGGCGTGCCGGTGGCCATCATCGGCCAGGCCTTTCCGTACACGCCCATCGCCAACCCGCGCTACTTCGTGCCGGACTGGACCTTCGGCATCCAGGAAGAGAACCTGCAGCAGGTCATCGACGCAGCGCGCGGCAAAGGCGCGCAGGCGGTGGTGCTGCTGTCCCACAACGGCATGGATGTGGACCTGAAGCTGGCCTCGCGCGTGCGCGGGCTAGACGCCATCCTGGGCGGCCATACCCATGACGGCATGCCCGCGCCGGTGCCGGTGAAGAATGCCGGCGGCACCACGCTGGTGACCAATGCCGGCTCCAACGGCAAGTTCCTCGGCGTGCTGGATTTTGACGTGAAGGGCGGCAAGGTCGCGGACTTCCGCTACCGGCTGCTGCCGGTATTCGCCAACTACCTGCCGGCCGACCCTGCCATGGACGCGCTGATCAAGAAGGTTCGCGCGCCCTATGAGCAAAAACTGGGCGAAGTGCTGGCCGTCAACCGCGGCCTGCTGTACCGCCGCGGCAACTTCAACGGCACCTTCGACCAGCTGATCCTGGACGGCCTGATGCAGGCCCAGGGCGCGCAGATCGCGTTCTCGCCGGGCTTCCGCTGGGGTACCACGCTGCTGCCGGGCGAGGCCATCACCATGGAACACCTGATGGACCAGACCGCCATCACCTACCCGTACACCACGGTGACGCAGATGAGCGGCGAGACCATCAAGACCATCCTGGAAGACGTGGCCGACAACCTGTTCAACCCCGACCCGTACTACCAGCAGGGCGGCGACATGGTGCGCGTGGGCGGGCTGCAGTACACCATCGATCCAACCGCCGGCATGGGCAAGCGCATCAGCGACATGCGCCTGGCCGGCAAGCCGCTGGAAGCCGGCAAGACCTACAAGGTGGCGGGCTGGGCCCCGGTGGCCGAAGAGGCGCGCCAGGCCGGCGGCGCCCCGATCTGGGACGTAATGGCGCAGTGGCTGCGCAGCACGAAGGAAGTCAGCGCCCGCCCGCTGAACCTGCCGCGCGTGCGCGGCATGGACGGCAATCCGGGCATGGCAGCCTGATGTTGCACAGCGCCCTCATGCGCCGCCGCGAGGATTGAAGGGCGCCGCCGTATTACGCTACAATCAACCGCCACGGGCCGATAGCTCAGCTGGGAGAGCGCTGCGTTCGCAATGCAGAGGTCGGGAGTTCGATCCTCCTTCGGTCCACCAGATATCCCGCGCAAAAGCCCCGGAAAGCCAACGCTTTCCGGGGCTTTTGTGTTTCTGCCGCCTGCGCTGTCCGCCATCTCGCGCTGGCAGCCGCCATACGCTATCGTTGACCCCTCGGCACAGGCGTACGCGCCTTGTGCCGCCGTCAATCCACACCCGCCGGGGCCTTGTTCGATCCCATGCAAGCCAACAGGAAATCGGGCCACCCGCTGGCGATGTACCTGCGCTGGCAATCCTGAATCTCAAGAGACATCCATGAGCCACATCCTGCTGATCAACCCGAATACGTCGAGCGCCACCACGCAGATGATGGTCGAGATCGCGCGCGCCTGGTTCGCGCAGGCCATGGCCGCGCCGCCGGCCGTGGTCGGCGCGACGGTCACGCGCGGGGCGCCGATGATCATCGACGAAGACGATCTTGCCGTGGCCGCCGAGGCGATCTGCGATGCAGACATGCTGCGCCTGGCCGGCGGTGCCGACGGCGTGATCGTCGGCGCTTTTGGCGACCCCGGCATCGAGGCCCTGCGCGCGCACCTGTCGGTGCCGGTGGTGGGCATCGGCGAAGCCTCGATGCGTGCGGCCGCGGCCGGGCGGCGGCGCTTCGGCATTGCCACCACCACGCCGCGGCTGGCGGCGTCGATCAGCGCCAGCGTGCGCCGGCAGGGGTTGGACGAGCTGTTCACGGGCGCGCGCTTCACCGAGGGCGATCCGCGCGCGCTGGGCGGCACGCCGCAGCAGCAGGAAGACCTGCTGGCGGGCGCGGTCGATACCTGCATCCGCGCCGATGGGGCGCAAGCCGTGATCATTGGCGGCGGCCCGCTGGGCGAGGCCGCCCGGGCGCTGGGCCAGCGCTTTCCGATTCCCGTCATCGGCCCGGTGCCGGCCGCGTGCGCAGCCATGTCGCAGGCGCTGCGCTATTGCCCGGCGGCGTAAGCCGGCCCGTGGGGACAACAGGAAGGGCCGCGAGCGATCTGCCCGGCCGTGTGGATCGCGCCAGCGTGCAGGCGCGGGTAGGCTAGGCCACCCGGGTCGGCCGGCGGGCCTTCATCGCCGACGGCCGTACCTGTTGCAGCGCGCGCAGCGACTGCAGCGCGTCCTCGACCGCCTCGATGCCGTCGCGCAGGCGGCCGATGGCGTAGCCAAGGCGGCTTTGCGCGTCGGCGTCAGGGGTGGAAAGGTTCTCTAATGCATCGACTTCCGCCTGCATCTGTCCGACCAGGCGGCGCAGCTGGGATGTGCTGTGCGAGGCAAGTGACCGAATCGCCATCGTTGGGTCCTCCTTGCAGTGTCCGGGTGTGCCCGTCCTGTGTAACGGTAAAGGCGACACCAAAACTTCGCCAGCGCTGTTACGAAATCGGCACGGCAGCGCCGCCATGGCCCGCTCCGCCCATTGCGAATGTTGGGCTATAGTCACCCGATGGAATCGGAACACAACCCTCTGCGGCCAGCATCCGCCGGCCTGCCGGACGACGCCACTGCCGCCAGCCCGGCCGAGGCCGACGCGCGCCACCGGGCCGGCCGGCGCAGCACGCTGGTCAGCGTGGCCGTCAATATCGGCCTGACCGCCGCACAGGCGGTGGCCGGCGTCATCTCTGGCTCGCAGGCGCTGATCGCCGACGCCGCGCATTCCCTCTCAGACCTGCTGTCCGACTTCGTGGTGCTGCTGGCCGGCTGGCAGAGCCGCAAGGATCCGGACGCCGACCACCAGTACGGCCACCTGCGCTTCGAGACCGCGGCGTCGCTGGCACTCGGCGCGCTGCTGCTGGCGGTGGGGGCGGGCATGCTGTGGGCGGCGGTGGACAAATTGCAGCATCCGGCCAGCCTGCAGCCGGTGCAGCCGGTGGCCTTGTGGGTGGCGCTGGCCGCGCTGGTGTCCAAGGAGCTGCTGTTCCGCTACATGCTGGTGGTGGCGCGGCGCGTGCGCTCGGGCATGCTGGTGGCCAATGCGTGGCATGCGCGTTCGGATGCGGCCTCGTCGCTGGTGGTGGCGCTTGGCATTGGCGGCAACCTGATGGGCTACCACATGCTCGATCCGGTGGCGGCCATCGTGGTCGGGCTGATGGTGGCGCGCATGGGCCTGCGTTTCGGCTGGGATGCACTCAACGACCTGATGGACCGGGCGGCCGACGAGGAGACCGTCGCGGCGATCCGCGCGACCATGCTGGGCACGCCCGGCGTACTGGGCCTGCACGACCTGCGCACCCGCAAGATGGGCGACCAGGTGCTGGTGGACGTGCACCTGGAGATCGATGCCGCGCAGACGGTGGCGCAGGGCCATGCGATCGCAGTCGAAGCCCGGCGCCGCACCCTGGAACATCATCACGTGCTCAACGTGATGACGCATGTCGACCCCGTATACATGAGCAGCCAGGCCAGCGCTGCCTGAGCCCGGCCTGTGGACATCTTCGCCGGTTGCTGGGGATAACCGCCCGGACAAGCTGTGCCCCGCCTGGGGGCGCCTTGTGGGACGTATACGGATAACTCCGGCACCCACGCCGCCGACGTATACGTGGCCGCTGGGCTATCCCGGCTAATCAGGGTTATCCCGGGGTGGTTATCTTTGCTGCAAGTCCCTGAGCCGAAAGGGAAAAGGTGACTTATCCACGGCCTGAGGCCTGGTTTACCTACTACTACTATGTTTACATATGTAAACAATATTAAAGACATAGGCAGGACCGTTGCGCTGTTCGCGGTGGCCTGACGTTTACGCGGGCATGTTCATGCGCCGGCGTATACCGTCGCCGCCAGCCGGCGTACTCGGACGTATACCTGGCGCGCACCGGGTATACGTCCGCGCAACGCTAGCGCGGCACCTTGAACACCTTGCGTGCAGCCAACACCTCGGCACGGGTCGTGCAGCCTTCCTGGTGGTCATTGACCAGACCCATCGCCTGCATCAGCGCGTACATGGTGGTGGGACCGACAAAGCGCCAGCCGCGCTTCTTCAGGTCCTTTGACAGCGCCGTGGATTCCGGCGAGGTCGCCATGGTGCGCAGCACCTCGGGAGTCAGCACCCTGGGCCGGCTGGCCGGATCGGGTTCGAAGCGCCAGAAGTAGGCGGCCAGCGACGATTCCGTCTCCAGCAGTTCGCGGGCCCGCTGCGCATTGTTGATGGCCGCCTCGATCTTGCCGCGGTGGCGCACGATGCCGGCGTCGCCCAGCAGGCGTGCGATATCGCGCTCACTGAAGCGCGCCACCTTTTCGATGTCGAAATTGGCGAACGCCTTGCGGAAGGCCTCGCGCTTGCGCAGGATGGTCAGCCAGCTCAGGCCGGACTGGAAGCCTTCCAGGCACAGCTTCTCGAACAGCCGGCGGTCGTCGGCGACCGGGAAGCCCCACTCGGTGTCGTGGTAGTGGCAATAGTCCTCCAGCGTGCCGCACCAGCCGCAGCGCACCGCTGCTTCCTTCTTGCTTGTCATGGGTCCCTGTTCCCTGTTGAAAGTCCCGCACGCCGGCCAGGCTCTCGCCGACCGGCGCATTTGCTGCGATCATGCCCGCACCTGAGAGATTGCGGAAGGCTGAAAATGGACATGCGATTGACAACCCTGGACGAAGACGGATGGGAGCTCGACGACGCCGAGCCCATCGCCGCCGCCCATCCCGACACCTTCTGGATGCCGCCGCGCGAGGAGCGTGATGCACTCGCGCCCGGCCAGCTGGTCAAGCTGATCTTCCGCATCCTGGTCGCCGAGGAGACGGGCAGCGAAGAGGTTCACGTGGAGCGGATGTGGGTGATCGTCACCGGGCGCGAGGGCAGCCTTTACACCGGCGAGCTCGACAACCAGCCGTATTGCACCGACGAGATGAACCCGGGCATGCCGCTATGCTTCGAGGCTCGGCATGTGATCAATATCCATCGGGACGAGGACGAAGCCGGCTAGACGGGCTGTCCGCGGGCAACAAAAAAGCCAGCCTCGCAGCTGGCTTTCTTGTCTGGAACTGGCGCGGACGGCTCAGGCCAGCTTCTTGCCCGTGCGGTCGTGCATGAACACCAGCGCGATAAAACTCACCACGGCAGCGGCGATCACGTAGTAAGCCGGCGCCAGCTTGTTCTGCGTCGACTCGATCAGCCAGGTCACGATCAACGGCGCAAAGCCGCCGAAGATGGTCACGGCGAAGTTGTAGGCCAGCGACAGCCCGGTGGAGCGCACCTCGGTCGGGAACTGCTCGGCCAGCACCGCCGGGGCCGGGCCGGTGAAGGCCGCCAGCAGGATGCCCAGCACGATCTGCACCTGCAGCAGCGTCTGCGTGCTCGGCGACACATTGAGCCAGTGGAACAGCGGATAAGCCAGCACGCCGATCAGCAGCGCCACGATGCCCAGCATGCGCTTGCGGCCCATGCGGTCCGACAGCATGCCCATCAGCGGGCACAGCACCAGGATGATGGCGCCACACAGCGCGGTCGACTTGAAGGTCGCGCCCAGTGGCAGGCCCAGCTGCTGCTTGGCGTACGACGGCATGTAGAACACCAGCACGTAGGTGCACACCGTCCACAGGATGGTCACGCCCAGGCCGGCCAGCACTTCGCGCGGGTGGTCGCGCAGCACCTGCGTGAGCGGCGAGAACTTGACCTTGGCGGCCTTGCGCGCGGCCTGGCGCGCCTCGAACTCGGGCGGCTCGTCCAGGTGCGAACGGATATACATGCCGACCGGGCCGATCAGCAGGCCGAACAGAAACGGGATGCGCCAGCCCCAGGCATCGATCTGCTCGGGCGACAGGCCGTTGGTGACCAGCGCGCCCATGGCCGCGCCCAGCATGAAGGAGATGCCCTGGCTGGCCTGCTGCCAGCTGGCGTAGGCGCCGCGCTCGGCGTCGGGCGCGTGCTCGATCAGGAAGGCGGTGGCGCCGCCCACCTCGCCGCCGGCGGAGAAGCCCTGGATCAGGCGCGCCAGCACGATCAGCGCCGGTGCCCACAGGCCGATCTGGTCGTAGGTCGGGGCCAGGCCGATGATGGCCGTGCCCAGCGCCATCAGCAGGATGGTAAGCGTCAGCGCCGCCTTGCGGCCCACGCGGTCGGCGTAGACGCCAAGCACGATGGCGCCGACCGGGCGCATGAAGAAGCCCACGCCGAAGGTGGCGACGGTCAGCAGGAACGAGGTCAGGTCATCGCCGGTCGGGAAGAACAGCTTGGCGATGATGACGGCAAAGAAGCTGTAGACGGTGAAGTCGAACCATTCAAGGCCGTTGCCGATGGTCGCGGCGATGATCGCCTTTCGTCGGGTGGCGGCGGAAATGTCGGGGATGGGGGCGGTAGTCGCGGTCATGAAGCGTCGGAAATGCAGGGAAACCGCAATATTAAGCGATTCCTTAATTTTCGATCCGCGCCTGATTCGCCGCGAACGCGCTCAGAAGCTGACCGCCAGCCCCAGCGAGACGCCCGACACGTTGTTGCCGAACACATAGCGCAGCACCGCCCGGATCCGCGTGACAAAGACCTCGTGCGCGCTGGTGTCCAGTTCCAGCCCGGTGCCGAGCGTGGTCAGGTAGTTGAAGCCGAGGATGCCGGCCTGGCTGCCAAGGTAGTGTGAATGTGACAGCTCAAGCACGTAGCGCACCGGCCGGTCGAACGCATGCATCCCGGTTGGCGCCCGCCAGCGCGCCCACAGATTGGCGGTCTGCGCCGTGGCCGTGCCCGTCACCGCGCTGGTCGTGCCGCCGAAGCTCTGCAGGTGGATATTGGTGTAGCGCAGTTCCACATCGATCTCGTAGTTCTCGCGGTAGTGCTCCCAGTCCAGCATCACCGAGCCGCCCAGCCCGTAGGCGTTCAGGCTGCCGCCGTCGAGGAAGTTGATCTGGCGGTCGGTGACCTGCTCGACCGCGAACTTGCCGATTGACAGGTCGCTGGAGACATTGCCCAGCGAGGCGTTGAAGATCGGCCTGAACACCAGTTCCTTGTTGGCCGTCAGCGGAAAGTCCCAGCCCACGCCGATGGTGCCGGAAAAGGTGTTCCAGCGGGTCGGGATGGCGCGGGATTCGGCGCCATTGGTGGCAACGAAGGTGGGATCGTAGCGGCTGTAGGCGATGGCGCCTTCCAGGTAGAGCGGGAACGACTTGCTGATGGTGAAGCCGCCCCCCAGCTGCGACATGACGATGCCGGGATCGTCGGTGCTGGTGTTGTTGATCGACAGCGAACTGGAGGTAAGGTCCGGCACCACCGAGTACGCCATCAGCGACAGCACCGCGTTGGCGTGCCGCTGCACATTGGCCCCGGCCAGGCGCAGTCCGGGCGCGCCCTGGGCATGCGCCGCGCCGGCGGCC
>NZ_JFJW01000155.1:1224-22427 GCF_000611125.1 Cupriavidus sp. SK-4 | reverse complement strand
CGCGCGCGGCCGCCCGCAGCACCCCGGCCGGCTCAACGAGACCTGCCATATGGTGTTCAAGGACGCGCAACGCAGCTGGCGGCGCGCGCGCACCGACATCGCCGCGCTGCTCAAGGCCGACCTGTTCCGCGAAGGCGTGGACGGCGAGGCCGTGGAGTGGGCCTGCGCGCGGCTGCACGCCAGCGGCAAGGCGCGCCGCATCCTGGTGGTGGTGTCCGACGGCAGCCCCATGGATACCGCGACCGGGCAGGCCAATGACGCCTGCTACCTCGACAACCACCTGAAGGCGGTGGTGGCGCGGCATGAGGCGCTGCGGGATGTGGAAGTGCTGGGGCTGGGGGTAGGGCTGGACTTAAGCCCCTACTACCGGCACACGCTGGCGCTGGACCTGTCGCAGCCGGTGGATATGGCGATGCTGGATGAGGTGGCGGGGCTGGTGGGGGCGAGGCGGCGGTAGCGGCAAGACTGGCGTTCGGAAACGCTGGCGGCGTTCGCGTTATGCGTACACGGCCAGGAAATCGTACAGGCGCGAAGGCGCACTCTCCTCAGCGCCCGCTCAACCGCGCATCGTCTCCCTGGGCTGCCATGACACCGCGATATCCCCATCGATAAAAGTCTGGCAGGCCAGCCGGAATCCCGTCGCCAGCTCCTCCTCGGTCAGCAGTTTCCTTTCCTTCGGCTTGACCGCGTCCGTATGCTCGTGGCCCTTTTCGATGCGGCATTTGCAGGTGCCGCACAGGCCGCCCCCGCACTTGAAAGGGATGCCGCCCTGCTCGCGCAGCGACACGCGCAGCAGATTGCTGTTGACGGGCGCGCTGACCGTCTTGCCGTGGTTGGTGAGGAAGGTGATCTGGATCATGGCGAAGATTGACTGAAGGTCAGGCGTTAGTAGTCAGGAGCGCCTGCCATGGCGAGCGGGGCGGGCACCAGGGCGATGTCCATGCTGCCGAAGCTGGCCAGCTCGCGCAGCGCGAAGCGGGCGGCTTCCAGCGTGGCGTACTTGTCGAGGAACTTGGTCGACACCAGGTTGACGATGCCGGGCGGCGATTCTTCCATCACCCGCACCTTGGTGTCGGCGGCCAGTTCCGCGATGACAAAGCGCGCGGTGCGCTTGCCATAGAAGACGTAGTCGTATGCCTCGACCGCGGTCATGCCCGCGGTGGGCTCGGTGTGGAACTGACCGGGGCGGCTGGTGAGAAGGACGAACATGTCAGGCATCCGCGCCGGCCGTGGCCACGATGGCAGGTGCCTGGGCGGGCAGGTCGTCCTGGGCCAGTTCGATGTCATGCTCGATCCAGAGCTGGCAGGCAAGCCGGTAGCCCTGTTCGAGCCGCTCGCCGAGCTGCTTCTTCTCTTTCCAGTTGGGCGGCGGCAGGTGTTCGGCGCCGGCGATCACGCGGCAGGCACATTTGGAGCACTTGCCCATGCCGCACTCGTAGCGCAGGTTGGGGTAGGGGAACTGGCGGATCCCGGCGCGGACGACCAGGTTGGTCTGGGGCTTGACCTCGTCGACGAAGGTCTGGCCCTGCTTGTGGAAAGTGACTGTCGGCATCGTGCGGTTCCTGCCGGGGTGGGGCGCCCACCCGGCGTCAAGAGAAGTCGGGGAAATCTGTCGGCCCAGGCGGCGCTTGCAGCTGCCTACGACCACAACACCATGGCGGCCACGGTGGAGCATGCCAGCCCGATCAGCACCGGGATCAGCAGCGCGCGCACCGCGTCCAGCACCGGCACGCGGGCGAAGCCGGCCACCGCAATCAGCGACGACCACGCCACCAGCGTGCCGCCGCCGGTCCAGACCGCGCCCATCTGGCCCACCGCGGCCAGTGTGGCCGGGTCGAAGCCGACCACCGGGCCGAGCGCGCCGGCCAGCGTGCCGGTCAGCGGCAGGCCTGCGAAACCGGAGCCGTCGATGCCGGTGATCATGCCGACCAGCAGCACCCCGAAGGCGACCAGCACGTGGTTGTCCGGAATCATGTGCTGGTAGGCCTGGATCAGTTCGAACAGCAGGCTCGGCGCCTTGCCCGGCGGCAGGCCCAGGATCTGCGCGGCGGTTTCGCCGGCGCCGACGAAGAAAAAGCCCGCGATCGGCAGCACCGAGCCCATCGCCTTGAAGGCGAAGACAAAGCCGTCGGTGATGTGCTCCGGGCACACGTCGAGCATGCGGCGCGGGCCTTCCGCGGCCAGCGTCGCCAGCATCATCAGCACCGCCGCGACGCCGCCGACCAGCGCAGCCGCATCGCCGCCCTTGAGGTCCTGCACGCCGGTACCCAGCTTGGGCAGCACCATGACGGCGACCACTGCGAGGAAAGCAATCGGCGTCACGATCGCGAAGCATTTCGACCACTTCACCCGGCGCCGGGCCACCATCGCCAGGCTTGCCTCGATATTGCTGTCGCTGGCCAGCGGCTCGACGTGGGCGGTGCCCCTGGCGATCTCGGCCTTGTCGAAGGTGCCGCCGCCTTCCAGCGCCTCGGCGCTGCCGCTGGCGCGCGCCTGCCAGCGGTCGAGCAGGGTGCCGCAGGCGGGGACGATATGCTTGCGCATCGACAGATAGGCCAGGCACAGCGCAATCGTGCCGGTGATGATCGACAGCGCCAGCGCGCGATCGGCCACCACCGCGGCGCTCACCGCCGCGCCGGCCGCCTTGGCGCTGATGCCGGGCGCGACGCCGATCACATAGTCCGATGACAGCGCCATGCCCTGGCCGGCGATGGCGATGGCCATCGCGCCCGCCAGCGGCGGCAGCCCCGCCGCGATAGCGGCCGGCAGCAGGATCGCGGAGACCAGCGGCACGGCCGGGGTTGGCCAGAAGAACAGCGAGATGACGTAAGTGATGCCCGCCAGGATAAAGAACGCCGAATGCCCGTTCTTCATCACCACGCGGAAGGGCTCGACCATGCGGATGTCGGAGCGCAGCGTCTTGAGCGCATTGAGCAGCGCCGTCATGAACGCGATCACCAGGAAGATATTGAACAGCTCCTTGGCGGCAACCAGGCTCGCGGAAAACACCCCGCCCAGCGCCGAAACCGGGCTGCCGGTAAGCGCAAACACGACCAGGGCGGTGCCGACGATGGAAGGGACGACAACATTGGCGCGCAGGATCATCGTCAGCACGATGACTGCTACCCCTGACAGATAGATCCAGTGCGCGGCACCGATCACGACTTGTTGTGACATGAAGACTCCCTGGGGGCGGAGGAGTTGTGGGGGCCCGGATTTCCTGTCAGCTTCGGAATCCGGTGTCGGTATACTATATTCCGATGCAATCTCGCGGCAACAGGTTTTTCATCCGGAATTACGCCTAGACCAGACTGGTGCGAGTTGCCCGAACGCCGCACATTTATTGGGCCTGCGACGGTATGAAGCGTCCTCTAAGTGGTGCGCGGACAGGGTGAGTGATTTGCCGGGCCGCCGCTGTAACATGTAGACTGTATACCGTAACGCGCGACTTCCTCGCGAAGTGCGAGCAATATGAGCAGGAGGCATGCCCGTATAAGGCCGTCCCTCCAACCCGCTTCGTACGCCCTCCAAGCTGCTGTCCCGACCTGCTGCCATGACCTCTGCCTTGCCCGCCACGTTGTACTCCCTGCTCCCCGCCGGCCTCTCCGTCTCCACTTATCTATGGATGGGTGCTCTCATCCTGGCGGGCGCTTGCCTGCAAGGCGTGGGCGGGATCGGCTTCGCGATGCTTTCGGCGCCGCTGGGCGCAATCTTTTTCCCGGACCTCGTGCCGGGACCGCTGCTGGCGATGGGCTGCTGTCTCTCTTTGATGGGCGCGCTGCGTGAGCGGGAGGCGATCGCGTGGCGCATCGCAGGCTTCGCCTTGATCGGGCGCGCACTCGGCGGGGCGGCAGCGGTGCTGACCATTGCGTGGCTGGCGCCGGGTCCGCTGGGGGTGCTGTTCTCGGTGTCGATACTCGCCGCCGTGGCGCTGAGCCTGCTGGGCTGGCGCCTGCTGCCGACCTCGCCCAATGTGGTCATCGCCGGCACCGTGTCGGGCTTCATGGGCACGATCACCTCGGCCGGTGCGCCGCCGTTCGCGCTGGTCATGCAGCACATGGCGCCGGCGCCGATGCGCGCGACGATGGGTTGCATCCTGTCTGGCGGCGCGGTGCTGTCGCTCTCCATGCTGGCGCTGGCGGGGCGCTTCGGTTTGCCGCAACTGGTGCTGGCGGCGGCCCTTGCGCCATTCCTGTTTGCGGGTTTCGCGCTGTCGAACCGGTTGCGCGGGCACGTCTCGCCCGGGGCGGTGCGCCGGCTGCTGCTGGGTCTTTGCGCAGCCGGGGCACTCGGTGTGCTCGGCCGCACCGCTTTTTCGTGACGCTCTGGCCCGCAGAGATCACTGTCTTTCCTGTCTCCATCCCAACCAGCGGAGTTCCCATGCAGCACATTACAGACGCGATGATCGATGCCCACGTCAGCCCGGAAGATGCCCGGCAAGTCATGGAAGCCGCTTTTTCCAGCTTCGGGCGCGGCGACGCCGCGATGCAGGAGCGCATTCGCACCGAGGCGGGCGGCGTCAAGCTGTCCACGCTGGGTGCGGTGATCCCGCAGCAGGGCGTGGCGGGCGCCAAGGTCTACACCACCATCAACGGCCAGTTCTCCTTTGTCATCCTGATCTTCTCGACCGACGACGGCCGTCCGCTCGCTTCGTTCGACGCTGGCGCCATCACGCGCCTGCGCACGGCTGCCTGCACCACGCTCGCGGCGCAGCGGCTGGCCCGGCCCGGCGCGCGCACGCTGGCGCTGTTCGGCGCCGGCACGCAGGGCGTGCAGCACGCGCGCCAGCTCACCGAGACGCTCGGGCTGGCGCGCATCCTGGTGTCCGATCCGCACGCCGATGCCGGCATGCCGGCGCGGCTGTCGGCGCTGTGCGGCATCCCGGTCACGCTGGCGCAGCCCGATGCTGCCGTGGCCGAGGCCGATATCGTCGTCACGGCGTCGCGCACGACCACGCCGCTGTTCGCGGGCGCGTCGCTCCGGCTTGGCGCTTTCGTCGCCGCCATCGGCTCCAGCCTGCCGCATACGCGTGAACTGGACGACACCGCGCTGCGCCGCGCTGCCGCCGTGGTGGTCGAGTGGCGCCCGCAGTCCGTGCGCGAGGCGGGCGACATCGTGCTGGCCGATCCGCAGGCCCTTCCGTACGAGAAGATCATCGAACTGGGAGACGTGGTCCTGGGCAAGGCGTCGCCGCGCCAGCGGGACGACGACATCGTGATCTACAAGTCAGTCGGCGTGGGACTGGAGGACGTGGCGCTGGCGGGCTTCGCCTGGTCCCGCATCGCTGGCGTGGCGGGGCGTCGCGCCGCCTGATCCCCATGGCCCGCTCCAGCGCCGGGTAAACACTTACGTGATTAGTCAACGGAGCCCTTGTCGTCGCTGACTGATTGTATATAGTATACAACCATGCAAGGGCTATTCGATTTACGAAGCGACCCCGGCATCCAACCCACTCAATCGCCCCACATCGCCAACCAGGAGCCTCCCGCCATGGCCGAACTGATGAACCGCGAAGCATTCCGTGCCGCCCTCGAAGAAGCCATCAAAGGCAAGAGCGCCAACAAGGCGCCGTTCAGCGTGGCCTGGGCCAGCGGCAAGCTGACCCGCGCCCATCTCGCACGCTGGGCCGAGAACCACTATCACTACGTCGGCCCGTTCGCGGATTACCTGGGCTACATCTACGCCCGCACCCCGGACCGCTATACCGAAGCCAAGGATTTCCTGCTCGCCAATATGTATGAGGAAGAGATCGGCGGCGACCGCCATACCGACCTGCTGATCCGCTTCGCCGAAGCCTGCGGCACCACCCGCGAGCGCGTGATTGACCCTGACAATATGTCGCCCACCACCCGCGGCCTGCAGAGCTGGTGCTACGCCGTGGCCATGCGTGAAGACCCCATCGTCGCGGTGGCCGGGCTGGTGGTCGGGCTGGAGTCGCAGGTGCCGTCGATCTACCGCAAGCAGACCCCGACGCTGCGCGACAAGTACCAGTTCACCGACGAGGAAGTCGAATTCTTCGACCTGCATATCGTCTCGGACGAGATCCACGGCGAGCGCGGCTACCAGATCGTGCTGGAGCACGCCAACACGCCGGAACTGCAGCAGCGCTGCCTGAAGATCTGCGAGATCGGCGCGCAGATGCGGCTGCTGTACACGACGGCGCTCTATCACGACTACGTCGAGAAAGAGTTGCCGCTGCCCGAACTCGACATGGCGGCCTGAGCGCCGCAGCGCAACCGGATCGACGATGACTGTATTCCTCAACCATATCGACGGCGAATGGGCGGCCTGCCAGTCGGGCCGCACCTTCGATAACGTCAACCCGGCCGATACCGCCGATATCGTGGGCCGCTTCCAGGCGTCTGCCGCGGTGGACGCGCAGGCGGCCGTCGCCGCGGCGGCGGCAGCGTTCGCCAGCTGGAAAAAGACCCCGGTCGGCAAGCGCGCCGCCATCCTCAACCGTGCCGCCGACCATCTCGAGGCCAACGCCGACAGCATTGCCGCCGAACTGACCCGCGAGGAAGGCAAGGCGCTGGCGCTGGCCCGCGATGAAGTTCTGCGCTCGGCCCAGACGCTGCGTTTCTACGCGGTGGAAGGGCAGACCTTCACCGGCGAGGTGTACCCGAACGACGACCCCGACCAGCTCGTCTATAGCCAGCGCGAGCCGCTGGGCGTCGTGACGGTGATCGCGCCGTGGAATTTCCCAGTATCGATCCCGGCCCGCAAGATCGCCCCCGCGCTGGTGACCGGCAACACGGTGGTGTTCAAGCCGTCGTCCGAGGCACCGCTGTCGGGCTATCGGCTGGCCGAGGCGCTGGTCAAGGCCGGCCTACCAAAGGGCGTGCTGAATTTCATCACCGGCAGCGCGGCGGAAATCGGCGCGGCCATCACCGAGGCGCCGGCCGTGCGGGCCATCTCGTTCACCGGCTCGTCGCGCGCCGGCGAGCAGATCCACCGCGCCGTGCCGCTGATCACGCGCACGCAGATGGAGCTGGGCGGCAAGAATCCGCTGATCGTGATGGAAGATGCCGACCTCGATCGCGCCGTCGACCTGACCATCAAGGGCGGCTTCTCGCTGTCGGGGCAGGCGTGCACCGGCACCAGCCGCGTGCTGGTGGCCGAGTCGGTCAAGGCGGCGTACACCGAACGCCTGCTGGCGAAGGTCGCCACGCTCAAGGTCGGCAGCGGCATGACGGCCGGGATGGACCTCGGGCCGCTGGCGTCGCACAAGCAGCTGGAAACGGTGCTGCGTTATATCGATATCGGCAAGTCCGAGGCGACGCTGCTGTGTGGCGGCGCGCGCCTTGCCGGCGGCGACTTCGACAAGGGCTACTACGTGGCGCCGACGGTGTTCACCGACGTGACGCAGCAGATGCGGATCGCGCGCGAGGAGATCTTCGGGCCGGTGATCGCCATCCTGGGCTTCGCCGACTACGCCGACGCCATCGCCAAGGCCAACGACACCGAGTACGGGCTGGCGGCGGCCATCGTCACCAGCAACCCGCGCTACATCCACCACTTCGCCACGGACATCGAGGCGGGCACGGTCAAGGTCAACCGCACCACCACCGGCAACCTGGTCAACGCGCCGTTCGGCGGCGTGAAGCGCTCAAGCACCTCGACCTTCCGCGAGTCGGGCCGCACCGGGCTGGAGTTCTATACGCAGGTCAAGACGGTCTACCGCGGCGCCTGAGCCCGGCCGTCACAAAGGAGTCAAAGAGACATGAAAAAGGCCATCAAGCTGGAACTGCGCGAGGCGCGCCATATGGTCGCCGCGGCGATCCGGCGCTCCGAGGAAATCGGCGTGCTGGAGTCGATCTGCGTGGTCGATGAGGGCGGCTACCCGCTCGCGCTCGAGCGCATGGACGGCGCCCGCATCACCGGGCCGCAGATCGCATGGAACAAGGCGTTCACGGCCGCGGGCCACAAGCGCTCCACGCACCTGTTCACCACGCCGCCCAACGGGCCGGCACTGCCGGGCAACGAGGCGTTCGGCATCCAGTGGAGCTTCGAGGGCAAGTTCGCCGCGTTCGTGGGCGGCTTCCCGATCGTGGTCAATGACGAGGTGATCGGCGGCATCGGCCTGTCGGGCGGCAACGGCGAGCAGGACACGCAGGCCGGGCTGGCCGCGCTGCAGGCGCTGGCCGAGCTGCTGGCGCCGCAGGACCTGAAGGTGTTGGTGCAGGCCGATATCAAGAAGTAGGAGGCGCCATGTCGTACCGCATCCAGATCGCCGAAACGCAGCAGGTCTTTTTTGTCGAACGCGGTGAGACCCTGCTGCAGGCTGCCGGGCGCGCCAGCATCGCCTTGCCCCACGACTGCCAGCTGGGTGGCTGCGGCACCTGCCGCATCCGGCTGCTTGACGGGCAGGTGCGGTATGACGAGGAACCGTTCGGCCTCGCACCGGACGAGGCCGCCGCCGGCTTTGCGCTGGCCTGCCAGGCGCAGCCGCTGGGCGACCTGGTCATCAGCATCGCGCGCGAAGACGAGGCGTGCGCCGAGCCGGCGCGTTATCGGGCGCTAGTGCAGGCGGTGCGGCCGTTGTCGGCTGACGTATTGCATATCGAACTGGAGGTGCCGGACACGGGCGCGCTCGACTACCGCCCAGGCCAGTACCTGAAGCTGCTGAGCGAGGACGGGCGCGCGCGCAGTTTCTCGATGGCCTCGGTGCCGCGCGACGGACGGGTCGACCTGCACGTGCGGCGCATCCCGGGCGGCGCCTTCACCGACGGCATCCTGCCGCAGATGAAAGCGGGCGACGCCGTTGACGTCGAACTGCCGCTCGGCAGCTTCTTCTACCGCGCCATGGATTACCGGCCACTGCTGATGTTGGCCACCGGCACCGGGCTGGCGCCGATCAAGGCCATCCTCGAATCGCTGATGGACGATCCCGACTGCCCGCCGGTGTCGCTCTACTGGGGCATGCGGAAGCCGGAAGACCTGTACCTGCACTCCGATATCCCCGCCTGGCGCGAGCGGCTGTATGACTTCCAGTACGTACCGGTGCTGTCCCGTGCCGGCGCAGGATGGCAAGGCCGGCGCGGTTACGTGCACGATGCGGCGCTGGCGGACCTGGGTGACCTGAGCGAGCACGCCATCTATTTGTGCGGTTCTCCCAATATGATCCGAGACGCGCGCGCCGCTTTCCTGGCGAGCGGCGCCAGTACGGATCACATTTATGCGGACAGCTTCACCTTCCAGCATTGTTAAGACATGGCGGTATACAGGGAGCGGCTGGTATACAATGACGCCAGCCTTTCCGCTTGCGCCTTTGCCGACCCATGTCTCTCACTCCATCTCCTGCCGCGCCTGCCGAGCCGCTGAGCCTCGGTGCCAGCCACTCGCCGCTGTTCGCCCTTGTCACCGACAAGCTGCGTGAAGGCATCCTGAACGGGAAGTACGCGCCAGGCGAACGGCTGGTGGAAAACAAGCTGTCGGCCGAACTGGGCGTGTCGCGCATCCCGGTGCGCGAAGCGCTGCGCGCGCTGGCCAGCGAAGGCCTGGTGGTGATCGAGCCGCGCCGCGGCGCAACCGTGGCCAGCCTGTCGCCAGTGATCGCGCGTGAGATGGTAGAGGTGCGCGCTACGCTGGAAGGGCTCAACGCCAAGCTCGCCGCGCAGCGCCGCGACCCGGCGCTGGTTGCTGAGCTAGAGACCGTGCTGCGCCAGGGCATGGATGCCGCCGCGCAGGGCCGCGCGGATGAGCTGCTCGCCCTCAATACCCGCTTCCATGAGGTGCTCGGCACCATAGCCGCCAACAGCGTGCTGCAGGAAATGATGCGTTCGCTGCGCGAGCGCACCGCGGTGCTGTTCGGCCCGGCCAACGTGGTTCGCGCCCGCCAGAACTGGGATGAACACGCCCAGATCCTGCAGGCAGTCATCGCCGGGGATGCCGACCTTGCCGCCTTGCTGGCCGCGCGCCATGTCTACAGTGCCGCCAAGGCGGCAGACTTGCCGGTGGACGGGCAGGGCAGGGCAGAGGCGGCCTGAGGGCGTCGGGCCCCGGTTTTTCCCCTCCCGTTTTCAGCATTTCGTTGCGTGCCCGGCAACTGGGCATTGCATGCGCCGCCATGGCGCATTGCACCAATTTAGGTATACTGTAGGCATTCCAGATCAATAGGGATTTACCATGCAGTCGCCTGAGCAACGCTATCTATCGCAACCCGTCGGCCAGCAACTGTTGCACCACTTTGCCGCGCGCAATGCCGTCCGCCATGCCACGCCGCTGCTGCCGCTGCGCCTGCGCGATATCGGCCGCTTCTTCCTGGCGCTGGGCGGCCGCGCCCCACGCCGTGGCCATTGCTGATCCAGCCTGACTGACCCGGCGGCGTCAGCACGCCGCCGTTGCCTCCTGGCAGGCGTTCTGCCCGCCGACCCTTCCCCCTCTACCCATTTCACCGCTGGCGTGCCTGAGCGCGCTCGCGCGTGACACTTTCGCTTGCGCTCCTTTAAATACGGAATATAGTATACCAACGCATTCGCAGTACTTCCCGAAGCCTGTCCTATACGCCCCCACCGCGCCGCTGCCGGCTCGGATAATGACAAGGAGTCGATGTGAACCTGTCCGACCGGGCTCCCGGCCGTTTTCCGCCGTTGTGGGAGGTGGCACAGCGGCTCGCCGCCGGCGAAGTCTCTGCGGTAGAACTGGTGGATTGCTGCGAAGCCGCGTGGCACGACTGGCACGGCATCATCAATGCGCTGGTGCTGTCAGATTTCGATGCCGCCCGCTCCGCGGCGCTGGAAAGCGACCGGCGGCGCCGGGCAGGGCAAGCGCGCGGCGTGCTCGATGGCGTGCCGTTCTCGGTCAAGGAATCGTTCGACGTCGCCGGCTGGCCGACCACTTGCGGCAATCCGGCCATGCAGGGCCGTGCGGCCCAGCGCGACGCCGCGGTAGTGCAGCGCCTGCGCGATGCCGGCGCCGTCCTGCTCGGCAAGACCAACATCCCGCTCGGCCTGCGTGACTGGCAAAGCTACAACGCCATCTACGGCACCACCCGCAATCCGCACGATCCGTCGCGCACGCCGGGCGGCTCGTCCGGCGGCAGCGCGGCGGCGGTGTGCGCCGGCCTGTCGTATTTCGATGTGGGCTCCGATATCGGCTCCTCGCTGCGCAATCCGGCTCACTACTGCGGCATCTTCTCGCTCAAGCCCAGCCATGGCCTGGTGCCGCTGGCAGGCCACGGGGTGGGTCCGGCGCGCTTCGGCGAACAGGACATCAATGTCGCCGGCCCCTTGGCCCGCAGCGCGCGCGACCTGGAACCGGTGTTGCGCACCATTGCCGGCCCGCACGGCGACGAGGCGCTGCCCTACCGCCTTGATCTGCCAGAGTGTCCGCACCGACGGCTGGCCGACTTCCGCGTCGCGGTGTTGCCCACCCATGCGCAGGCTGAAGCCGACGGCGAGGTCGCCGCGCAGATCGAAAAACTGGGCCACTGGCTGGCCGGGCAGGGCGCGCGCGTGGACTGGCATGTGCGGCCGGACTTCGATGCGGCCGAACTGTGGCATGTCTACGTGACGCTGCTGCGCGCGACCACCGCGGTGCACATGGACGATGCGGCCTATGCCGATGCGTTGAACCGCACCGCCACAGCCGCCGCGGACGACCATGCCTACGCCACCCTCCAGTACACCGGCGCGACCCTGCGCCATCGCGACTGGCTGCGCCTGCAGGTGCCCCGCGAACGCTTTGCCACCGCGTGGCGGCGCTTCTTCTCCACCTATGACGTGCTGCTGTGCCCGGCCGCAGCCACCACGGCCTTCGTGCTGGACGAGGCCGGCGAGCCCTGGCAACGGAGCCTCACCGTCAACGGCTGCGCGCAGCCGATGACCACGCAGTTGTTCTGGGCCGGCCATTCCGGGCTGTGCGGGCTGCCTTCGGCGGTCGCGCCGATCGGCCCCGGCACCAGTGGCCTGCCGGTCGGCGTGCAGATTGTCGCCGGCCGCTACCGGGATCTCACCGCGCTGCGCTTTGCCAGCCTGCTGGAAGACGCGGGCCACGCTTTCCGGCCGCCGCCGCGGCCGTCAGTCCTGCCGGCGGACCGCAACAACTAAGCCACCACACCACCACACACACCACAGGGAGGGATCATGTTCGACTGGTTCCGTGATTTGTCGCGCATGGAGCGCAAGGGCTTTTATGGCGCGTTCCTGGGGCATGCGGTCGATGTCTTCGACTTCATGATTTATTCGTTCCTCATCTCCACGCTGCTGGGGCAGTGGGGCATGAGCAAGTCGACAGCGGGCGCCATCGTCACCTGGACGCTGGTGTCGTCGTTGGTTGGTGCGATCGGGGCCGGCATCCTGGCCGACCGCTACGGGCGCGTGCGGGTGCTGCGCTGGACCATCGTGGTGTTCGCGGGGGCCTGCTTCCTGTGCGGGCTGGCGCAATCGCCGGAGCAGCTGATGCTGTTCCGCATGATCCAGGGCCTGGGGTTTGGCGGGGAGTCGTCGCTGTGCATGGTGCTGGTGACGGAGATGATCCGCAACCCGGCCCATCGCGGCAAATACTCGGGCTTTACCGCCAGCAGCTATTCCTTCGGCTGGGGCGCGGCCGCCATCGTGTACGCGATCGCATTCAGCGTGCTGCCGGCGGAGACGGCGTGGCGGGTCTGCTTCTTCCTCGGCATCCTGCCGGCGCTGGTGGTGATCTACCTGCGCCGCAACCTGGAAGAGCCGGAAATCTTCCTGAAGAGCCGGGCCGCCGGCCGGCAGGGGACGGCGCTGGCAGGCCTGGGCCGGCTGTTCCGTGGGCCGCTGCTGTCCAAGACCTTGCTGTGCAGCCTGCTCTCGGGCGGGATGCTGGGCGCGTACTACGCCATTGCCACGTGGTTGCCGACCTTCCTCAAGACCGAGCGTGGCCTGTCGGTGTTCGGCACCAGCTCTTACCTGGCGGTCACCATCATCGGCTCACTGATCGGCTACGTGGCGGGCGCCTATGCCACTGACCGCTGGGGCCGGCGGCTGACCTACATCGCCTTCGCGGTCGGGGCGTTCGTGGCCGCGCTGGTCTATATGGTGATCCCGGTGTCGAATACGTCGATGCTGTTCCTTGGCTTCCCGCTCGGCATCCTGATGCAGGGCGTGTTCGCGGGAATCGGCGCGACCATCTCCGAGTCTTATCCCAACGATATCCGGGCAACGGGGTATGGCGTTTCGTATAACGCCGGCCGGGTCATCGGCTCGCTGTTCCCGCTGTCGGTGGGGTGGCTGAGTACGGGGCGCACCTCGCTGCCGATCGCGATCGCCATCGTGGCGGGAGTCGGCTACGCGATGGTGGTGGTCGCCGCGGTGCTGCTGCCCGAGACCACCGGCATGGACCTGGGGCAGGCGGGCGGCGGCGGGGAGAAGGAAGAGACCGCGCCGCTGGCGCAGCCCGCAGGGTCAATCGCCTGAGGCCGGTCCCGGTTCTAAGGGCGCGCCGCGCGCCCTTAGAGTACCCACGCCGAAATCGCCGGCAGCATCAGGCTGGCCCCGATCCCGATCAACACCCCGAACGCCACCCTGCGCGTCGTGGCCGGCGAGAACGGCGGCGGAAAGCGCCGCCCCAGCAGCGTGGCGATCACCACCACCGGCACGGCGATGGCTGCCTGCACGCACACGGCGGCATCGAGCTGCCCCTGCCAGGCCGAGAACAACGTGCGCACGGTGGAGGTCACGGTAAAGACCACGATCAGCGCGCAACGGATTTCAACCGGCTTCATCGGCTGCCGGTAGAACTGGAAAATCAGCGGCGGGCCGGAGACACCGAACATGCCGCTCAGCAGTCCGCCGAATACCCCGCTGACAAAGAAGGTGCCGTCGCCGGAGCGTTGCGCCAGCGGCGCGGGCTTGAGCGCGGCGCTGAGGCCGCCATACAGGATCACGGCGCCCAGCAGCAGTTGCAGCAGGGTGGCTGCGCTGGAACTCAGGTACTCCAGCACCAGCACGCCGACCACTACCGACGGCAGGATGCCGATGGCCGCCGCGGCGACGGCGCGCCAGTCGATATGCTGCAGCTTGCCTGGCAGGGCGCAGGCGCTGTTGGCCAGCGTGACCAGGCTGACCACCGCGGCTACGGTGGCCACGGGGGCCAGCCCCAGCCCGCTGGTGACGCCCATCACGATCATGCCAAGGCCAAAGCCGGTCACCGTCTGGAAATAGGTGCCGGCGCCGAGCAGGGCCTGCAGGCCCAGCAGCGGCAACAACAGTTCTGCTTTCATGCCACCGCCTGCTCGCCCTTGCTGGCCTGTTCCGCGGTGGCTTGCGCCTGGACCACGGTGACGGCGATGACATGGAATACATCGTCGGCGCTGCAGCCGCGCGACAGGTCGTTGGCGGGCTTGTTCAGCCCCTGCAGCATCGGCCCGATGGCCTTGGCGCCACCGACGCGCTCGGCCAGCTTGTAGCCGATATTGCCGGCTTCCAGGCTGGGGAACACCAGCACGTTGGCGTGGCCGTTCACCTGCGAATGCGCGACCTTGCGCGCGGCGATCTCGGCGACGATGGCGGCATCGAGCTGCACGTCGCCATCGATGGCCAGGCCCGGGCGTTGCGCGCGCACGCGCTCGGTGGCGGCCACCACCTTGTCCACGGCCGCATGGCTGGCGCTGCCGCTGGTCGAGAACGACAGCATGGCCACGCGTGGCTCTTCCATCAGCAACGTGCGTGCGCTGTCGGCCGCGGCCATGGCGATATCGGCAAGCGCATCGGCATCCGGATCCACCACCAGCCCGCAGTCGGAGAAGATCAGCCCGCCCTTGAGCGTGTGGAACGGCTCGCACAGCATCATCAGGAAGAAGCTCGACACCAGCCGGAAGCCGGGTGCGAGCCCGATCAGCTGGATCGCGTTGCGCACTACGTCGGCGGTGGTGTGGTCGGCGCCCGCCACCGATCCGTCGGCGTGGCCGAGGCGCACCATCAGGTTGGCGAAGCAGAGCGGATCGAGCACGGCGCGCTTCGCTTCATCGAGCGTCATGCCTTTCTTCTGGCGCAGCGCGAAGAGCTGCTGCGCGAACGAGGGCGCGAGCGCCGAGGTGGCCGGGTCGACCAGCGTCATGCCGTCCAGCCCGATACCGTGGATGGCCGCGGCGGCGTTGATCTGACGCGTGTTGCCGACCAGCACGATGCGCGCGATGCCTTCCTGCGTGGCGCGCTGCGCGGCCTGCAGGATGCGCGGGTCTTCCGCCTCGCACAGCACGATGCGGCGAGGCGCGGCGCGGGCGCGGTCGATGATGCGGAGGATGGCTTTCATGGTCGGATGGTTTCAGAAACGGAAAAAAGGGCCGGAGCCCTTGTCATGCTTGCGGTTTGCTCCCTCTCCCGCGTGCGGGAGAGGGAGCAAACCGATTGCAAGCGAGGCGCCTGTACAGGCTCAGACTCAGACGTAGTCCTTGTACTTGTCCAGGTAACGCACCGGCTTGGCCAGCGCATCGCGGCGGAACGGATCCCCCAACTCACGCGTGCACATGATCTCGATGATCGTGGTCTTGCCATGATTCATCTGCAGGTCGATGGCACGCTTGAGCGCCGGGCCGACATCTTCCAGCCGATCCACCACGATGCCTTCCGCGCCCATCGCCTTGGCGATGTCGGCAAAGCTCTGGTTGTCCAGCTCGCCCGCGACGAAGCGGCGGTTGTAGAAGTCCACCTGGTTCTTCTTCTCCGCGCCCCACTGGCGGTTGTGGAACACCACCGCGGTCACCGGGATGTTGTGGCGCACGCAGGTCATGGTTTCCATCAGGCTCATGCCCCAGGCGCCGTCACCGGCGTACGACACGGCCGGGCGGTGCGGTGCCGCGACCTTGGCGCCGATGATGGTCGGGAAGGCGTAGCCGCAGTTGCCCCAGCTCATCGCCGCGAAGAAGCTGCGCGGCTTCTCGAAGCGCAGGTAGCTGTTGGCCACCGAGTTGATGTTGCCGATGTCGGTGGACACCATCACATCTTCCGGCATGGCCTTTTCCAGCTCGCGCAGCACCTGGCGCGGATGCAGGTACTGGCCGCCGGTGGGCGTGCGCTCCTGCTTCTGCTCTTCGATCATGTCCAGGCTGTACGGGTCGCGCTCGTGGGTCCAGTCGTCCAGCTCCTTCTCCCACGCGGCCTTTTCGTTGGCGATATCGGTGGCGCGGGCGTCGCGGGTGGCGTCGCAGGCGAGCGTGCGGCCGGCCAGGCGCTGGCTCAGCGCGACCGCGGCGGCCTTGGCGTCGCCGCAGATGCCGACCGAGATCTTCTTCACCAGGCCCAGCATCTTGTGGTCGGCGTCGATCTGGATGATCTTGGCGTTCTTCGGCCAGTAGTCCATGCCGTGCTGCGGCAGGGTGCCGAACGGCCCCAGGCGCGAGCCCAGCGCGATCACCACGTCGGCGCGCGAGATCAGCTTCATCGCTGCCTTCGAGCCCTGGTAGCCCAGCGGGCCGCACCACAGCGGGTGGCTGGCGGGGAACGAGTCGTTGTGCAGGTAGCTGTTGACCACCGGCGCGCCCAGGCGCTCGGCCAGGGCCTTGCACTCTTCGATCGCATCGGCCATCACCACGCCGCCGCCCGAGATGATCACCGGGAACTTGGCGTTGGCCAGCAACTCGGCCGCATCGTTCAGGCTCTGCTCGCCGCCGGGGCCGCGGTCGAGGCGGCGCGGCTGCGGGATCTCGACGTTGACCTTGCCGTAGAAGTGGTCGCGCGGGATGTTCAGCTGGGTCGGGCCCATTTCCGCGGTGGCGCGGTCGAAGCAGCGCGCGGTGAACTCGGCCATGCGCGCCGGGTTGGTGACATGGCCCTGGTACTTGGTGAACTCCTGGAACATCGGCAGCTGGTTGGCTTCCTGGAAGCCGCCCAGGCCAATGCCCATGGTGCCGGCCTCGGGCGTGACGATCACCACCGGGCTGTGGGCCCAGTAGGCAGCGGCGATCGAGGTCACGCAGTTGGAGATGCCGGGGCCGTTCTGGCCGATCACCACGCCGTGGCGGCCCGACACGCGGGCGTAGCCATCGGCCATGTGGCCGGCGCCTTGTTCGTGCACCACCGGGATCAGGCGGATGCCCGCCGGCGCGAAGATGTCCATCGCATCCATGAAGGCCGAGCCCATGATGCCGAACATGTCGGTCACGCCATTGGCGGCCAGCGTTTCAACGAAGGCTTCCGACGGGGTCATGGTCTGCGGGCCGGCCGGGACCTGGCTCTCCTTCGCGGCGGCCGAGCCACCGGAAACGGCGGGATTCGAGGTGGTATCGAGGTCGCGCATGGCGTTGTCTCCTGATGAGGGTCTTATAAAGTGGAACGGGACGTTCCGGAAAATTGCTTGTTGGGGGAAATGTAGGCGGAAGACTCCGATTGGTCAATAGGAAGTTTTGATTTATGGAATGAAATAAATGAAAAAATGAGACAAAAATCCGATTTGGGTGTCGTAAACGCCATTTATCGGGCGTTGATACGCGCTGCGAGGACGGGGAGATCGGGGGTGCGCCCGGGCCGGGCAGGCAAGCAGGACGCCGGTGAGAGATCACCGGCGCTGGCGAATATGGCGGGAAGTGTGAAGAGCCCGCCGCCTCAGGGACGCGGCGAGGAAGTGCGAGCTGGTGCGCTCAGCAGGGCGCGGTTTGACTGGGCTGCGTGCTGGCGGGACGGGGCCGTGTCAGCGTACCGACAGCGCTTCCAGCACTGGCAGGTTGCCCTCGCCGAAGCCCTGATGCCCGTCGCGCTGGACGATCTCGAAGAAGAACTCGCCCGCCTCGCGCCTCACGAACGCCTGCAGGAAGCGCTCCTGCGTGCGATCGGCACGCATGGCGCCGTCGGCCAGGATGCCGTAGCGCTGCAGCGCGGCCAGGTCCAGGCCATGGCCGGGCAGGCGCGTGTCGACGGAGTCGTAGTAGGCTGCCGGCGGCTGCACAAACTGCACGCCGTTGCCGGCCAGCGCAGCAGTGCTGGCGAGTATGTCGGCGCTGGCCAGCGCAATATGCTGGATGCCCTCGCCGTGCTGGTCCGACAGGTAGTGGCGCATCTGGTCATGGCGCGTCGTTCCCTTCTCGTACAGCGGAATGCGAATGCGCCCGCACGGCGACACCAGCGCGTGCGCCCCGCTGGCTGGCTGGAGCTCGCGGAAGCCCAGCACCTTGCGGTAGAAGTCCAGCCATTCCTCTAGATGGCCTTGCTCCACGGCCTGGGTCAGGTGGTCGACGCGCAGCAGCCCCGCGTCCGGCGCATTGTCGGGCTGCGGCAACGGGCGAAAATCGACGTCGTAGATCGAGATATCGCCCACGTCGCCTGGCCGGCCTTCCTTGCCGCGCCAGCGGTCGATGAAGTAGAGGATCGACTGGCCGATGCCCTGGATGGCGGGGATATTGAGCTCCATCGGCCCCACCGTGCCGCCCTCGAAGGGCCATGCGCCAGCTTCCAGCGCGCGGGCAAAGGCGGCCGCGGCATCGTTCACGCGGATGCCGATGGCGCAGATCGACAGGCCGTACTCGCTGGCATAGCGCGTCGCGAACGAATCCGGCTCGGCATCGACGATGAAATTCATCTCGCCCTGCCGGTACAGCTTCACGGCCTTGTGGCGGTGGCGGGCGATGGCGGCAAAACCGAAGCGTTCAAGGGTGCGGCCCAGCGCGGCCGGGTCGGGCGAGGCAAATTCGATGAACTCGTAGCCCTGGATCCCGAGCGGGTTGTCCCACGTCTGGAAATCGTCGGCGCGCGGGGAAGAGACGTCTGCGGCGCTCATTGTCGTTGCTCCTGTTGGGTGGCGATGGGGGGCGGTGCCGGGCCATTGCGGCGACGATCGGATCATAGCAACGCGCCCTCGCCGGGCCGCGCCTGGACGGCGCATCGCAGCACCTCGTAGAAACCCGAACTGCGCGCCTTGATCGCGCATATGCGTTCACTGATCGCGCAATATGGCGTAAAGGACGCTTGGCTGGCGGGCAGCCGGCCACTAATCTCCGGTCATCGAAACGCACCCGGGCCGGCCGCCAGGCTCGCCAACACCATGATCAACGGCAAGACCACGCTTATCCCGCACCTTGGCTATCCCACGGAGTCGTTCAAGGCGCCGATGATCTACAACCCCTGGTTCGCGCAGCAGGGCATCGATGCGGTGGTGGTGCCGATGGGCGTCAAGCCCGACGACTATGCCGAAGTGTTCCGCTCCCTGTTCCGGCTGACCAATATCCGCGGCGCGCTCGTGACCATGCCGCACAAGGTCGCTACGCTGGAACTGGTGCACGAGCTCACGCCGGCCGCCCGCATCGCCGGTGCGTGCAACGCCGTGCTGCGGCGCGACGACGGCACGCTGGTCGGCGACCAGTTCGATGGCGCCGGCTTCGTGCGCGGCATCGTGCGCAAGGGCTGCCGGCCGGAAGGCGCGCGCGCCATCGTCTCCGGCAGCGGTGGCGTGGGCAGCGCGATCGCCGCCTCGCTGGCCGAAGCCGGCGTGGCGGAACTGGCGCTGTTCGATGCCCGCGAAGGCGCCGCGCGTGCGCTGGCCCGCCGCCTGGCCGAGCATTACCCGGCGCTGCGCGTGAGCACCGGATCGGACGATCCGCAAGGCTTCGACGTGGTGGTCAACGCGACCCCGCTGGGCATGCACCCAGGCGACCCGCTGCCGTTCGACGTCACGCGCATTGCCCCCGGCGCGATGGTCGGCGAGGTGGTGATGAAGCACGAATACACCCCCTTCCTTGAAGCCGCGCTGGCCCGCGGCTGCAAGGTCCAGGTGGGCACCGACATGCTGTTCGAGATGATTCCGGCCTACCTGGAGTTCTTTGGCTATGGCACGGCCACACCTGAAGCGCTGCGCGCGGTTGCGCAGATCCGGTATTGAGGGCAGGGCGCATGCCCTGACCGACTGCCGAGCGGATGCCATCCCATAAAGGCACGCCGGCAAGCATTTCCAATCCAACGGTGGAGACAGACAAGATGACCACGACTCACAAGGAGTTGCCGGCTGCTGCGGCACCCGGCAACTCGCTCGGCGACAAGATCCGCGCCGCCTTTGTCTTCGGCAAGGTGCGCTGGGGCATGCTGGCGCTGGTGTTCTTCGCGACTACGCTGAACTACATCGACCGTGCCGCGCTTGGCGTGCTGCAGCCGGTGCTGGCCAAGGCCATGGCCTGGACCGCGCAGGATTACGCCAATATCAACTTCTGGTTCCAGGTGGGCTACGCCATCGGCTTTGCGCTGCAGGGGCGGTTCATCGACATGGTCGGTGTCAAGCGCGCGTTTGCGCTGGCGGTGCTGCTGTGGAGCATCGCGTGTGGTGCCCATGCCTTTGCCGCGTCCGCGGTCGGCTTCATGATCTGCCGCTTCTTCCTTGGCTTGTCGGAGGCGGCCAACTACCCCGCCTGCGTCAAGACCACGCGCATCTGGTTCCCGGCGAGCGAGCGCGCCATTGCCACCGGCATCTTCAATGCCGGCACCAATGTCGGCGCCATGCTCACGCCGATCATGCTGCCGCTGATCCTGCAGGCCTGGGGCTGGCAGGCGGCCTTTATTGTCATCGCCTCGCTGGGTGCGATCTGGCTGGCGTTTTGGTATGCCCGCTACCACAACCCGGAACAGCACCCGACCGTCAGCGCCACCGAACTGGCCCACATCACGCAAGACGTCGAACCGCCGCCGCACCGCATCCGCTATTCGCAAATCCTGCGCATGCGCGGCACCTGGGCCTTTGCCCTGGCCTACGCCATCACCGCGCCGGTGTTCTGGTTCTACCTGTACTGGCTGCCGCCGTTCCTGAACCAGCAGTACCAGCTCGGCATCAGCGTCACGCAGATGGGCCTGCCGTTGATCGTGATCTACCTGGCGGCCGACGTGGGCAGCGTGGGCGGCGGCGCGCTGTCGTCGTGGCTGATCAGCCGCGGCATGCCGGCGGTGCGAGCGCGCCTGCTGTCGATGCTGGTGTTTGCCGCATGCATCATTTCGGTGGTGATGGCCGCCGGCGCCAGCAGCCTGTGGATGGCCGTGGCCGCGATCTCTATCGCCATCGGCGCGCACCAGGCGTGGACCGCCAATATCTGGAGCATGGTGATGGACTACACGCCCAAGCATGTGGTCAGCTCGGTGTTCGGCTTCGGCGGGATGATCGGAGCCATCGGCGGCATGTTCATGACGCAGCTGGTCGGCTACGTACTGACATCGACGCACAACAACTATGCGGTGCTGTTCACGATGATCCCCTGCGCCTACTTCATCGCGCTCACCTGGCTGTTCTTCCTGGCCCCGCGCAAGGTGCCGGAAGTCGCC
>NZ_JFJW01000155.1:0-1203 GCF_000611125.1 Cupriavidus sp. SK-4 | reverse complement strand
GGGGGGGGCGTCCCCCCCGCCGCCAATAAAACACAGAGACAAAGCTCCAATGCAAAAACGAATGATTGCGCTGCTCGCGCTGGGCGCGGGCAGCCTGCCAGCGCTCGCCCAGACTTCCGGTGACGTCACGCTCTACGGGCTGCTGGATACCACCATCCGCTACAGCACCCATGAAGACGCGGCCGGCCACAGCCGCACGCAGATGACCGATGGCGTGCTGACCGGCAGCCGCTGGGGCCTGCGCGGCACCGAGGATATCGGTGGCGGCAACAAGGCGTGGTTCATCCTGGAATCGGGCTTCGCGCCCGACACCGGCACCAGCCAGCAGGGCGGGCGGCTGTTCGGGCGCACCGCGGTGATCGGGCTCGACGGCGGCTACGGCAAGCTGGCGATCGGCCGGCAGTACACGCTGGCCCACGAGGTGCTGTCGTCCTACGAGGCCATGGCCTTTGCCAATAACTCCATCGTCGGCTACCAGGGCGGCAACTACACCGGACTGCGCTACGACAACACCGTCAAGTACATCAAGAGCTTCAACGGCCTCCAGGTGGCGGCGGCCTACACCTTCGGCGAGGTGCCGGGCAGCATCAAGAGCGGCTCGGCGGCGGCCGGGTCGTTGGTCTACAGCTCAGGGCCGCTGGAGATCGGCGCCGTCTACCAGCAGACGCAGAACGTGACCTCGGCCTTCTTCGGCGCGGTGCCGGCGGCGCAGGCCAGCAAGCAGACGGTGTGGGGCGTGGGCGGAACGTGGAAGGCGGCGCGGGCGCAGTATTACCTCGGCTACACCAATAACCGGCTCGATGTGGCCGACTATCGCAACAATGTTGGGTATGTCGGGACGCGGTTCAATATCACCGACGCGCTCGCGTTCATCGGCACGCTGCAGTATGACTGGTTGCGCCATGCGGGGCAGGGTGGCAAGCGCCTGACCACGGCGGGCATGCTGGACTACAGCTTCAGCAAGCGTACTGACGTGTATGTGGAGGTCGATTACACCCACCTGCAGGGGCAGTGGATTGCGTTGAACAGTTCGCCGACGTTTGCTAACAGTGGGAATACTTATGGGAATGCATCGCGCATCGGCGTGATGGCGGGGGTGCGGCATAAGTTCTGACAGCCCGGGATTTGACAGCGATTGCGCACAGCGATGCGCTGCCAAGTCCCGCAAGCCGGCCCCCCCCCCCCCCCCCCGGGGGGGGGGGG
>NZ_JFJW01000154.1:1224-77744 GCF_000611125.1 Cupriavidus sp. SK-4 | reverse complement strand
CGCGCTGATGCGCATCATCGAGAATCCCAACCGCATCGCCACCGGCAAGATCTACAACATCGGCAACCCGGGCAATATCCACTCGGTGCGCGAGCTGGCCGAGATGATGCTGAAGATGGCCGCCGACTACCCGGAATACGCTGACGAGGCGCGCAAGACGCAGATCATCGAGACCTCCTCGGGCGACTTCTACGGCAAGGGCTACCAGGACGTGCAGCATCGCGTGCCCAAGATCGACAACACCATCGAAGAGCTGGGCTGGAAGCCCGGGATCAGCATGGAAGCGGCGCTGCGCCGCATCTTCGAGGCGTACCGCGGCAAGGTGGTCGAGGCCCGCACGCTGGTCGATTCGGCCAACTGAGCGCGCACCGCAGATGGCACGCATTGCCCTGAAGGTCGACGTCGACACGCTGCGCGGCACGCGCGAAGGCGTGCCGAAGCTGCTGTCGATGCTGGCGGCTGCGCAGGCGCAGGCAACCTTCCTGTTCAGCCTCGGCCCCGACCATACCGGCTGGGCGCTGCGGCGCGTATTCCGGCCAGGCTTCCTGAAGAAGGTGTCGCGCACCTCGGTGGTGTCCAACTATGGCCTGCGCACGCTGATGTATGGCGTGCTGCTGCCGGGGCCGGACATCGGCCGCAAGGGCGCCGCCGAGATGCGCGCGGCGCGCGCGGCCGGGCATGAGTGCGGCATCCACACCTGGGACCACGTCTACTGGCAGGACAACGTGCGCGAGCGCGATGCTGCCTGGACGCGCCGGCAGATGCAGCAGGCGTTCGCGCGCTACACCGAGGTCTTCGGCGAAGCGCCGGCCACGCATGGGGCAGCCGGCTGGCAGATGAACGAGGATGCGTTCCGCCAGATCGATGACTGGGGCATGGCGTACGCGTCGGATGGGCGCGGCACCGCGCCTTATATTCCGACCATCGACGGCGTGCCCTGCCGGCACGTGCAGATGCCGACCACGCTGCCGACGCTGGATGAACTGATCGGCACCGACGACCTGACCGAAGACAACGTCCACACCGCGCTGCTGAAGCTGACCGAAGGCACGCGCGACCATGTCTTCACGCTGCATACCGAGCTGGAAGGCGGCAAGCTGGCGCCGGTGTTCGAGCGGCTGCTGGCGGGATGGCGTGCGCAGGGGCACGAGCTGGTGTCGATGGCGACGTGGTATCGCGGGCTGGATCGGCAGGGATTGCCGGAGTTGCCGGTAACGTGGGGAGAGATCCCTGGGCGCAGTGGCGAGTTGATCGTGCAGCCGCAGGGCTGACGTGTAAAACCGACTACTGTATTTCCCAATTGCGCATTGGGTGCTCCCTCCCCCCCCTTCGGGGGGGGGGGTGGGGGAGCGAAGCAAGGTGCGGGAGCGCGTCGACGAAGTCATGCCTGTTGGTATGCCAGGGCCTACCCTCACCCCCTGCCCCTCTCCCGCACGCGGGAGAGGGGAGCAAACAGAGCGGGTTTTCGTGGCGCAGTAGCCTAACCTAGGCCCGCCGCTCCGCCCCCACCCGCAGCCCGTTGAACACCACCAGCAGGCTAGCGCCCATATCGGCGAACACCGCCATCCACATCGTCCCCATCCCCAGCACCGTCAGCACCAGGAACACGGCCTTGATGCCGAGCGCCAGCGCGATGTTCTGCGTGAGGATGCTTGAGGTGCGGCGCGACAGACGCACAAAGGCCGGTATCTTGCGCAGGTCATCGTCCATCAGCGCCACGTCGGCCGTCTCGATTGCGGTGTCGGTGCCGGCTGCGCCCATGGCGAAGCCGATATCGGCGCGCGCCAGCGCCGGCGCGTCGTTGATGCCGTCGCCCACCATGCCGATGCGGCCGCCGCGCGCGTGGGCGGCGCCGGCAAGCGCCGCAATGCCATCGGCCTTGTCCTGCGGCAACTGGTTGCCGCGCGCCTCATCGATGCCGACCTGCGCGGCAATGGCTTGCGCCGTGTGCGGATTGTCGCCCGACAGCATCAGCGTCCTGACGCCCAGTTCATGCAGCTCGGCAATCGCCTGCCGGCTGGTGTCGCGCACGGTATCCGCCACCGCGAACAGCGCCAGCGCAGTGGCGGCGCCGTGGCCGTCGACGCGCGCCAGCAGCACCACGGTCTTGCCCTCGCGCTCCAGCGCTTCGAGCCGCGCCTCCAGCGCCGGCGAGCAGGCGCCCATCTCATGCACCAGGCGGTGGTTGCCCAGGCAGTACGCCACGCCCTGCACCTTGCCGCGCGTGCCGCGCCCCGCCAGCGCCTCGAAGTCGTCCACCGGCAGCGTGCCGATCCCGTCGGCCGCGGCCGCCGTGGCCACCGCGCGCGAAACCGGGTGGTCCGAGCGCGCCGCCAGGCTGGCAGCAATGGCGCGAGCCTGCGGCGCGTCCTCGGCCAGCAGCGCATGGTTGGTCTGCGCGGGCTTGCCGTGTGTGATCGTGCCGGTCTTGTCCAGCGCCACCCAGGCCAGGTGCCGGCCCTGTTCCAGGTACACCCCGCCCTTGACCAGGATGCCGCGGCGCGCGGCCGCGGCCAGCCCGCTGACGATGGTCACCGGCGTGGAGATCACCAGCGCGCAGGGGCAGGCGATCACCAGCAGCACCAGCGCCTTGTAGATCCAGTCGACCCAGGCGCCGCCCACGGCCAGCGGCGGCACCACCGCGACCGCCAGCGCAATCGCGAACACCGTGGGCGTGTAGATGCGCGCGAACTGGTCGACAAAGCGCTGCGTGGGCGCACGGCTGCCCTGCGCGGCCTCGACCGCGTGGATGATGCGGGCCAGCGTGGAATCGCTGGCAGGCGCCGTCACCGTGTACTCCAGCTCGCCGGACTGGTTGATCGAGCCGGCGAACAGCGCATCGCCCTCGGCCTTGTCGACCGGCACGCTTTCGCCGGTGATGGGCGCCTGGTCCAGCGCCGACTGGCCGCGCACGACCTTGCCGTCGAGTGCGACGCGCTCGCCCGGCCGCAGCCGCACCAGCGCGCCCACGGCGACGCCGGCGGCGGGCACGGTGTCCCAGCTGCCATCGGCGCGCCGCACCGTGGCCTGTTCCGGCGCCATCGCCATCAAGCCGCGGATCGCATTGCGCGCCCGGTCCAGCGAGGCCGCCTCGATGCGCTCGGCCAGCGCGAACAGCACCATCACCATGGCCGCTTCCGGCCACTGGCGCAGCAGCAGTGCGCCGGTGACGGCAATGCTCATCAGGGCATTGATGTTCAGGTTGCCATTGCGCAGCGCGATCCAGCCCTTGCGGTAGGTGGTCAGCCCGCCCAGCGCCACTGCCGCCAGTGCCAGCACGGCGGGCAGCCACGGCAAGCCCAGGCCCAGCCATTCCGCAGCTTCGGCGCCCAGAGCGGCCACGCCGGCCAGCGCCAGCGGCCACCAGGGCTTGCTTGCCGTGGTTTGCGGCAGGACTTGCTGCGCGGCCTCGGTGCTCAGCGGCACCGGCTGCATGCCCAGGCTCTCGATCGCCCTGGCCACCGGCTCCGGCGACGGCAAGGTGTGATGCACCGTCAGCACTCGCTGGATCAGGTTGAACTCCAGCGCCGCCACTCCCGCCATGCCGCCCAGCTTGCTGCGGATCAGCGTTTCCTCGGTCGGGCAGTCCATCGCATCGATGCGCCATGCAGCGGTCTGCGCGCCGGCGGGAATGTCGACCGGTGCGGCGGGCGTCAGCGCAACCGTGGACGAGCAGCCGCCGCCACAGCAGGCGGAAGCCGCCGCTGCTTGCCGGGCCTCGGCATGGCCATGCCCATGATGATCATGGTCGTGGTCGTGGTGGCGATGGTCGTGATCATGCCCGCCATGCCGGTGGGCGGCGCCATCATGCGCGTGGGCAGCGTGATCTTGAGGAAGTGCGTCCTCAGGTGACGTGCGAGCCATATCTTGTTGTTCCCGCTGGTTTAACCTGATGACATTGAAGACCCTGTAGCGACTACAGAGTCAAGCGGCATGGCGGCGACCGCGGCGCCATGCCGCAGCGGCGGGTCAGTGCTCGCAGTTGACCATCCAGGACATGCCGAAGCGGTCCACCAGCATGCCGAAGCCTTCGGCCCAGAAGGTCTTCTGGTACGGCACCACCACCTGCCCGCCTTCGCTCAGGCCGTCGAAGATGCGCTGGCCCTCGTCCTTGCTGACCGCCCCCACCGACAGGCTGAAGCCGCTGAACGCCGGGCGCTCGCCGCGCCGGCCGTCGGAAGCCATCACCTGGTTCTCGCCGAACTGGATATTGGCGTGCATCACCTTGTCCTTCCAGTCATCGAGAACCTCCATGCCGGGGCTCGGCGGGGCATCCTTGTAGCGCATCGCGAACGTGACCTGCGCGCCCAGCACCTTGCCGTAGAAGGCCACGGCCTCATCGAAACGTCCGCCAAAATCCAGATAGGGTTGCACCTGCATGTCGCTCTCCTTGTGAATGGTCGATCGGGCTGCATGGCATTGGCTGTTCGCCCGCGCGCCATTATGCGCGCGTGCCGGGCAGGTGCAAGCGCCCGGCCGGATTCAGGAAACCGCGGCGGGGGCCGGGGCAGGCGGCGCGGCAGTGGCCAATGCCTCGGCGGGAAATTGCAGCGAGAACATCGTTTCGCCTTCAAGGCTGCGCACCGTCACGCTGCCGCCATGCAGCCGCATGATGGTGTCGACGATGGCCAGCCCCAGCCCGGTCGACGCCGCCGAGTTGCGGCGCGACGGATCGGCCCGGTAGAAGCGCCCGAAGATATGCGGCAGCGTCTCGGGCGGGATCGCCGGCCCGGCATTGGTCACGCGGATGCAGGTCGTGCCGCCGCCCGGCGCAGGGGCGCGCTCCACCTCGAGCCGCACCGTGCTGCCGGCCGGCGCATGGCGCAGCGCATTGTCGAGCAGGTTGGTGACCGCGCGGCGCAGCAGCGTCTGGTCGGCCTGCACCATTGCCGTACCGGTCACCGCCAGCGCGACCTCGCGGTCGGCGGCCACGGCCTCGAAGTACTCGGCCATCTTGTCCAGTTCTTCGCGCGCGTCCAGGGTGCGGATGCCCAGCGCCACCTGCGCATGGTCGGCGCGCGCCAGGAACAGCATGTTCTCGATCATGCGCGCCAGGCGCTCATACTCTTCCAGGTTGGATTCGAGCAGCGCCTCATACTCGGCCACGCCGCGGCTCTGCGCCAGAGTGACCTGGGTCTGGCCGATCAGGTTGCTGATCGGCGTGCGGAAATCATGCGCCAGGTCCGCCGAGAACTCGGACAGCCGCGAGAAACTGTCCTGCAGCCGCGCCAGCATGTCGTTGAGGGCCGCCGCCAGCTCGCGCAGCTCGGCCGGCGCGCTGCCCACGTCAAGCCGCGTGGCTAGGCGGCTGGTGGTGACCGCGGCGGCATCGGCGGCCATGCGCCGCAGCGGCCGCAGCCCGCGCCGCGCCAGCACGAAGCCCAGCCCCGCCGCCACGGCAGCGCCGCACAGCGTGGCCCACAGCACCTGGTGGCGGTAGTCTCGGATCAGCGCCACGCGGTGGCCGGCATCGCGCAGCACCACGATCTCCACGGCCTTGTCCGAATCCCCCAGCTGGCCCAACGCCGCAATGCCGCGCGAGGGCACGCCGTTCTTGGGATACCAGGTCTGCAACATGCTCTTTTCTGGCTGCGTGGTGGCCGGCAGCACGCGCAGCGGCGGCACCGATTCATTGCGCGGGTTGAGCGTGACCAGCGGCTCGCCCTGGCGCGAGCGCACCACCAGGATCAGCCCCTCGTGGCCCATCGCGATATCGGCAAAGCGGTGGGTATCGGCGCGGATCTCGGCCTCGCTGCGCACCTCGCGCAGCAGGTGGCGCACCAGCAGCACCTCGCCGACCAGCTCGCTTTCATCGCGCCCCTCCAGCTGCGCCGACAGCGCCCCGGACAGGTAGGCCGCCACGCTGGCGAGAATCACGGCCGTGGCCAGCCCGTACGCCAGCGCCAGCCGCGTGGTAAGCGAAGACGGCAGCCGCATCATGCGTCCTGGTCCCGGTCCTCGCTGTCGTCCAGCACGTAGCCCATGCCACGCCGCGTGTGGATCAGCTTGCGCGGGAAGGGATCGTCCACCTTGGCGCGCAGGCGCCGGATCGACACATCGACCACATTGGTATTGCTGTCGAAATTGACGTCCCACACCTGCGAGGCGATCAGCGAGCGCGACAGCACCTCGCCGCGCCGGCGCGCCAGCAGGTACAGCAGTGCGAACTCCTTGGAGGTCAGGTCGATCTTCTGGCCGGCGCGCACCACGCGGCGGCGGATGGCATCGATCTGCAGGTCGGCCACTTCGATGAACTCGCTCTCGCGCAGCGGGCCGCGCCGCAGGATGGTGCGGATGCGCAGCACCAGCTCGGCAAAGGCAAAGGGCTTGACCATATAGTCGTCGGCGCCGAGCTCCAGCCCCTTGAGGCGGTCCGACAGCTCGTCGCGCGCGGTCAGGAACAGCACCGGGGTATCGCGCTCGCGGCGCAGCTCGCGCAGCACCTGCCAGCCATCGAGTCCGGGCAGCATCACGTCCAGCACGATCAGGTCGTAGGGATGCTCGCGCGCATGGGCCAGGCCGTCCGCGCCGTCGCGCGCCAGGTCCACCACGAAGCCGGATTCGGTCAGGCCCTTGTGCAGGTAGTCGCCCGCCTTGGGTTCGTCCTCGACAATCAGGATACGCATGATTCGATCACTTTCCGGGCGGCACCAGCGCCGCCATGGCGTAACGCTAGCCGAGGATGACCGCCAATGGGCAAAGATTTCACAAATGTCATCGCCATGCCAGGGCAATGCAGGCGAAAACCCCGGTAAAATGCGCGATCCCCCCGGCGTCATGCCGGTTTGCGCCACCCTTGCCCCATTCTGCCCGCCCCCCCGCCGATGAAACGCCTGCCGAATTGCCTGCTGCTATCCCTCGCCATGCTTGCGCTGCCCGTCTCCGGTGCCGCGGCAGCAGCGGTCACGGTGTGCAGCGCGGTACAGGCAGCCGGGCTGTCGCTGCCGGAACGGCATGCGGCCGCAAAAATGGAGGCGGAAGCGGCGTTGGACGGCACCGGCCCGGGCACTTGCCGCGGCAGCGCGGTCCAGGTGATGGCCGAGCCTTCCGGCAGCGGCCATCCGCTGCAGCTGCACGATGCCGATGCGCCGCAGGCGACCGACCACGGCGCCACGCCGCTGGAGACGCAGCCATCGGCCGCGTCCGGCGTGCTGCGCGAACTGCCTGCGGAGGTGCTGGCGCATTGGGCGCACGCGGCGCCAATGGCCACGCCGGGTGCACTCACCGACATCCTGCCGCTGGAACGAGTGCTGCCCGCACGCTGCTGAGCGCGTCATAGCGGGCACAGCGCCCGCATCGCTTCTTTTCTGTTTTGCGGAATTCCGTCGGCACCGGCAAGGCGCGGCGAATTGTCGCGCCTGCGCCCTTTATCCGACGCGGAAGAATTCGATCGACTGCCCGGCGTTCACGGCCCGTTGCAGCCAGTCCGGATACTCGCCCTGCCCGTCCCAGCTCTGGCCGAGCGCATTGCGGTATAGCGGGCGTGCAGCGGCAGCCTTGGGGGCGGCCTGCGGGATAGGCTCGGCCACGGCTGGCGCGGCGTCAGGCGCCGGCTCATGCCCGGCGTCGATGGCAACATGATCAAAGCACCCGGCGGCGACAAGATCGTCGAACGTCAGGGCATGACGGTCCATTTGCTCGCGGATCCACGCCACCGCAGCGAGTTTGGCTGAATCAGACTCGGACATGACTCTCGTGAGAGGCCCGCTGCATTTCCGCGGGCAATGAAAAACCGGCGATGGAACCGCAGGCCGGTCGGATAGCCGTGATTCTACAGCCTTTGCCGACGCTGCTGCGTTTCCCTCATGAGCGCGCGGCCAATTGCCGTGCGCTTGCCGCGCACGTCCGCTGCCGAGTGACAGCAATGTCATGTGCCGGTCATGCTCGTGTGGGCACGCGCTGCCTAGACTTGCTTCACCGCCGCCCACCCCGGACCGGCACCCTTACGGAGAAGCGACTCATGCAAGCACTCAGGCAAGTCTTTGTGGCCACCACCCTTATTGCAGCCGTGGTCGGCACTGCGCAGGCTGCACCGCGCAACGTCGATCCGTTCAGCGACGGGGCGCACAGCGCCACCGGCACCCGCAGCCCGTTCAGCGACGGCGCCCGCAGCCTCATCGACACCCGCAGCGCGTTCACGGACGGTGCGAACGCCGCAACGGGCCCGCGCAGCACCTTCACCGACGGCGCGCATAACCCCAACGGCCCGCGCGACAGCTTCAGCGACGGCGCCTGACGGCACCCGGCCGAGCAGCGCCTCAGCGCACCTCGCCGTAGATGCGGCGCGCATCGGCGGTGTCGGCAATCGGCCGGCCCAGCGTCAGGCCGCCTTGCACCGCCTGCGCCACCAGCGCATGGTTGCCGGGTGCGCGGCTGCCGTCGCGCAGCAGCAGGTTGTTCTCGAATCCCACCCGCACATGGCCGCCAAATGCGGCGGCCGCGGTCACGCAGGCATTCTCTTCGCGGCCGAAGGCGCAGATCGCCCACGGCAACGCGTCGGCGGACTCGCCCGCGGCCTGCAGGAACGGCAGCAGGTCGTGCGGCGACGACACCTGCCCGGCGGCATAGCGTCCCAGCACGTACAGCACCGACCATGCGCCCGGCGGCACCATGCCGCGCTCGCGCATCGACTGCCAGCGCCGCACATCGGCCACGTCATACAGGATCACCTGCGTCATCACGCGCTCACGCGCCAGCCAGGCGAAGAACGCCGCCAGTTCGCTGTCCGGGATGTCCGGCACCGCCACTTCGCGCAGGCCCACCGAAACGGCTTCGGGCCGCAGCTCACGCACCATCGCCATCTGCTCCGCGGCCTGGTAGACGCCCGCGGCCTCGCTCGTCACCTGCACCAGCAACGCTTCGCCCACGGCCTGCTGCACCGCGGCCAGCGCGTCGCGGTAGGCCTGCACGTCGAGGGAGTGGCGGCCTTCGGCATCGCGCACATGCATGTGCATCATGGCTGCGCCGGCATCCAGGCAGGCGCGCGCTTCAGCGGCCAGTGCCGCGGCGGTCAGCGGCACCGCCGGATGGTCGCTGGCGCGCTTGTAGGCGCCGTTGGGCGCCACGGTGACGATCAGTGGCGCATCGGCCAGCGGCACGCGGGCCGCGGCTACGGGGGCTTGGGACGGGGTCTGGCTCATGGCTCGATCTCGGGCAGTTCAGGCGCGATCAGCGCCAGGCCGGCGCGCAGCAGGCTGTCATAGCGTGCGCGCTCGGCGGCAATGGTTTCGGGGGTCCAGTGGTAGAAGCCTTCGCCGCGCTTCATGCCGTGGCGGCCGTCGGCAGCGCGCTCGGACAGGCAGCGCGCCGGATGGTCGTCGTTGCAGAAGGTCGGGTACATGGTGGCGCCGGCAGCCGCGTGCACGTCGATGCCCGCGTGGTCGCGCTGCAGCACCGGTCCGGCCGCCAGGAAGCGGAAGCCGAAGCCGAAGCGCACCGCCGCATCGACATCCTCGGGCGAGGCAATGCCGCGGTCGATCAGGCTGAAGGCCTCGCGCGACAGCGCATGCTGCAGCCGGTTGGCAAGAAAGCCCGGCAGGTCCTTGCGCACCTTGACCGGCACCATCGCACAGCGGCGCATGAAGGCGATCAGCGCGTCGGCACAGGCCTCGTCGCTGTCATCGCCCATCACTACTTCCACCAGCGGCACCAGGTGCGCCGGCATGAAGAAGTGCAGGCCCAGCATGCGCGCACGCGAGTCGAGCCCCGCGCCGATGGCGCTGATCGGGAAGCTGGAGCTATTGCTGGCCAGCACCGTATCGGGCCGCGCGCGCCGCACCAGCTCGGCAAAGAGCGCCTGCTTCAGGTCCAGCTGTTCCGGGATGCACTCGATCACCAGGTCTATGGTGGACCAGTCCACCGCATCCAGCGTCGCGGCCACCGCCAGGCGCTCTGAACCTTGTTCACGGCCGATCGCGGCCAGGTTGCCACGCACGCGCCCGGGCAGGGCGCCGGCGCGGCCGGCATCGGGCTCGACCACGGTGGCGCGGCACAGCGCGCGGGTCAGCACCACGGCAACATCGGCACCCATGGTGCCACCGCCCACCACCACCGCGTGCGCGGCGCCGGGACGGCTCAGGATGACCGGAGCGGTCGGGTTCGACATGAGGTTCTCCCAGGAATCCAGGCAGTGTAGAGAACTTGCTTTGATTGAAGAAGTCGAATTTCTGGATAAAATGATCCACAAATCAGATCAATCGCATGACCCGGCCGGCACCAGACACCGCCGACCCGCTGCCGCCCATGAAAATCAACCTGTCGATGCGCGACATCGAAACCATGCTGTTGCTTGGCCGCACGCTGAATTTCCGCCAGGCCGCCAGCCAGCTGCACCTGTCGCAATCCGCCCTGTCCACGCAGATCCTGCGCATCGAGGAATCCCTCGGCGTGCGCCTGTTCGACCGCACCACCCGCACCGTGCGCCTGACCGCGGCCGGCCAGGTCTTCATGCAGCAGGCCGCGCTGCTGCAGGCGGCGTTCCGCGGCGCCATCGACGCCGTGACCGGCATTGCCAGCGCCGAGCGCGGCCAGGTTGCGGTGGCGGCGCTGCCCTCGCTGGCGGCGCGCATGCTGCCGCGCGTGCTGATGGCCTATCACCAGGCGCGCCCGGAAGTGGCACTGAAGGTGTTCGATACCCTCTCCGGCCCGGCCTTCGACCTGGTGCGCGCCGGCGACGTGGATTTCGCGCTGACCGCGGCCGACCCGCAGCAGGCGGACCTGCAATATGAGCCGCTGCTGTCGGACCGCTTCGTGCTGCTGATCCCGTCGGCGCACCCGCTCGCGCGCAGCCCCGGGCCGCTGCGCTGGGCCGATACCGCCAGCGCGCCGCACGTGTCGATGACGCACCCGAGCAGTGTGCGCCAGTACGCGGAATGGGCCTTCCTGCAGAACCGCATCCGCTTCCAGCCGGTGTTCGAGGCCGAGCGCCTGGCCACCATCGCGGCCATGGTCGAATGCGGCTTCGGCGTGGCCGCGCTGCCCGAGATCGCGGCCGGCACGGTGCGCCAGCCCGGCATTGTCGAGCGCCTGCTGACCGCGCCGGTGACCGAGCGCTCGATCGGGCTGGTGACCTCGCGCAACCGCAGCCTGTCTCCGGCGGCCGCCGAACTGGCGGCGGCGGTGCGCGCGCAGCTGGCGAGTCCGCCCGTCCAAGACACGGCGGACACGGAGGCCGGCGCATGAGCATCATCGTCGATATCCTGATCCTGGCCGGCGCTCTGCTGGCCATCGTCGCCGTGGTACAGGTGGCCGCCGCGCGGCTGGTGTTGCCGGAGTCCACCCTGCTGTCGGCCATCGGCATCGCCATCGGCGCGGGCTACGTCGCCATCGATGCGGCCCACCCTGACTTCGCCCGGCATTTCCTGCATCCGCTGATCGACCCCGCGCTGCCGCCCGAGGCCTATCTGTGGATCTTCCTGCCGCCGCTGCTGTTCCACGCGGCACTGACCGCCGACGTGCGCAGCATGCTGCCGGACGCGGCTCCGATCCTGCTGCTGGCAGTGGTCGCCGTAGTGGTAGCCACCGGCATGATCGGCGTCGCCACGGCGGCGGCCAGCGGCATGCCGCTGGCGGTCTGCCTGCTGCTGGGCGCGGTGGTGGCCACCACCGACCCGGCCGCGGTGATCGCGATCTTCCGCGACGTGGGCGCGCCGGCCAGGCTGATCCGGCTGGTGGAGGGCGAAAGCCTGCTCAACGACGCCGCCGCCATCGCCATCGTCGGCGTGCTGGTGGCGATGCTGACCGGCCACGGCGCGCAGGCAACGCTGGCCGCGGGCCTGCGCGAGCTGGCCTGGTCCTTCGTTGGCGGCGTGGTCTGCGGCACGCTGGCCGGGCGGCTGGTGTCGGACCTGCTGCCCCGCCTGGCCGGCCTGGCCATGGCGGAGAGCGCGCTGACGCTGGCTCTGCCCTACCCGCTCTACCTGCTGGCCGAACAACTGCTGGGGGTCTCCGGCGTGGTGGCGGTGGTGTGCGCCGGCCTGATGGTCAGCGCGCTCGGGCCCACGCGGCTGAACCCGCCGAACTGGCGCCACCTGCGCATGATCTGGGAGCAGTTCGCCAGCATCGCCGGGGCGGTGGTGTTCCTGCTGGCCGCGGTGCGCGTGCCCTCCATGCTGGCGGGCGTGACCACGCATCACGGCTGGCTGCTGCTGGCACTGGTGGCCGCGGCACTGGCCGCGCGCCTGGTGACGCTGTTCGGCCTGCTGCCTCTGCTGTCCTGGCTGCGCCTGAGCGCGCCGATCAACGGCGCCTTCAAGCTGGCCATCGCCTGGGGCGGCCTGCGCGGCGCAGTCACGCTGGTGCTGGCGCTGGGCATTGCCGAGAACGACCAACTGCCCTACGAAACGCGCCATTTTGTCGCCATCCTGGCCACCGGCTTCGTGCTGGTGAGCCTGCTGCTCAACGGCACCACGCTGCGCAGCCTGATCCACCGGTTGGGCCTGGGCCAGCTGTCGCCGCAGGAACGCGCGCTGCAGCAGCAGGCGATCCGCCTTTCCACCGAGGAGGTCGAAGCCATGCTGACGCGCGTGGCCGACTCGTTCGACCTGCCTCCGGCCGCCGCGCGCGATGCCGCGCAGAAATACCGGCACGGCATTGAACTGGGCTCGGCAGAGTTCGACTTTGACACCGCCCTGTCCGAACGCGACCGCCTGACCATCGGCCTGGTCACGCTGGCCACGCGCGAGCGCGAGCTGATCCCCGAATACGGCGACGGCGTGATCTCGGTGGCCAACCTGGACGCGATGATGCGCAACACCTCGCAAATGATCGACGCGGCGCGCGAACGGGGCCGCATCGGCTACAACCGTGCCGCACGGCATATCCTCGACTATCACCTGGGTTTCCGCGTGGCGCTGTTCCTGCACCGCCGCCTGTCGCTCGACCGCCCCCTGGCGCGCGCACTGGCCGACCGCTTCGAACTGCTGATCTGCCGCCAGACCGTGCTGGACCGCCTGCGCCGCTATAACCGCTCGATGCTCACGCCGGTGTTCGGCGCGCGCATGGCAACGGTGCTCGACGGCGTGCTGGAAGACCGCACCAAGGCGGCCGAAGAGGGCCTGGCCGAGATGCGCGCCAAGTTCGGCGACTACACCGTGGCGCTGGAACGGCGGCTGCTGATGCTGTTCGCGTTGCGCAAGGGCCGGCTGTCACTGGAAACCATGCGCGAGGAGGCCGTGATTTCCAAGGAAGCGTTCAACCAGATCGCCCAGGTGATCCAGCAGGCCTGGCAAGCCAACCTGGTGCGCCCGCCGCTGCGCGGCGTCACGGAAAACAAGGGCGGGCCCGGCATGGCGCCAGGCCCGCAACCCTCAGGAGGGGTCCTTGGTACGGGTACGCGAGACCGCCGCCATGATGCCGATGCCAAGCACGATCAGGCAGGCAATACCGATATAGACCGGCGCGAGGCCAGCCGTTTCCATGCCCCAGGCAACGCCGGCAACCAGGACCAGCAGGCCGATAATGTATAGCGCGAATGACATGAGTCGGCTCCTTGCGGTGGTGCAACCTGGCTTCAATGTAGGCAGCACGCGGGGCGCAAGGGATAGGACAAGGGCGGAAGCTGGCGTAGGCGGGTTCTGACTTGTGGTGATGGGCACGGCGGACCGCTCCGGCGGCAAAGCCCCCCCGGGCTCACCCCTCCACCTGCGCCGGCATCTCTGCCAGCCGCTGCACCGATGTTCGCAAACCCTCCAGGATCGTGTCCGCCACCTTCTGCGGAAAACCCGCGGGCAGTGCTGCGCCGACCTCGGCGATCACCGCCGGGGTCCGCGCGATGATGCGCCCGATCAGCGCCTCGGCATCGGCACCCAGAAAACAGCGCGGTGCCATCGCATTGAAATGGCGGCGCTGGATATCGCGCAGGCCGTAGTGCCGGCTGCGGCCGGCGACCGCCATGGCCAGCTTGGCCTTGTGCCAGGAGAACTGGTTGGCGCCCTGGCCCACCACCGGCCAGATCGACATCACGTCGTACAGCGGCGTCATGCGGTAGCGCCCGCCGGCCAGCAGGCGGATGCTGAAGTTCTTGGCGTGCCCGTCCGGTGCGGCCAGCAGCCAAAACAGCAGTTGCGCGGCCAGCAGCGTCTGCAGATCATCGGCCTGGGCCACTGAGTTGCGCAGCACCATGGCGATCTCGATCATGCCGGGCCCGCCATCGGCCTCGTATTTCTGCAGCGGGCTGAGGCCGAACACCTGGCAGAAATCTTCCTGCAGCAGCCGCAGCAGCCAACTGCCTGACGGATGAGGCTGGCGGTCGAAACGCGTGACGCTCAGCACCTTGCGGCGGCCGAACGTCAGCATGTCGCAATCGGCCACCGGCAAGCCATAGGCGGCAAGGATCTTCAGGCACAGCCATTCGTTTTCCACCGACGTGCTCAGGTCGGCCCTGCGGTTGCCCACCAGGCCCAGCGGCAGCTTGAAAATATGCGTGGTCGGGGTGGCGCCATGCGGCCGCAGCCATTGGCCGTCATGGCGCAGCAGCGCAGTCTTCTCCTGCGCGCCGGCAATGGAGATGCGGAAGTCGTCGTCGTGCTCATGCCGGCCAAGCGCCGGGGTGGCGACGATGTCCTCCAGCCAGCGCTCGATCTGCTCGTCCGATAGCGGTTCGCCTTCGATCCGGTCGATTCCCGCAGGCGCTTCGTCTTCGCCCAGGATCTGCACCGCGCCCACGCAATCGCGGCCGATGGCGGCGAGCAGCTCGAAGGCTTCTACCGAGCCGGTCTGGAAGCGCAGCGCCAACCGGCGCCGGATGGCCTCGCTGTCCGGCAACAGGTTGTCGAAGTAGTTGCGCACGGCATCGCCACGCACCACGCGCCGGTTGCCCAGGCCATACCCGAGCGACAGCGACAGTGGCCGCCCGGCTTCAGAGCGGATCCAAGCCTCGTCGTATTCCAGTTCCATCCCGGTACCGGACGGCTGGCGCCAGGTGCCCACGCGCTGCCCGTTGGCCCAGACCGACAGCGCCGGCGTACGTGACCTGCGTGCCGCCATGATTACCACGCCACCTCGGACACTTCGGCGGCTCCCGTGGCCCGGTCCTGGACCACCAACTCCAGCCCGAGCGCGCCAACCAGCGCCAGCAACTGGTCGACGCTGATGGTGTCGGGGTTCAGCTCCATGTGCGACATCCGGCTCTGGCTGATATTCAGCCGCGCGGCTGCCTCGGTCTGGTTCAGGCCGGCCGCCTTGCGCGCAGCCTGCAGGATCTGGCCAAGCTGCCAGGGAGTGGAGACCACTTGTTTCATCGCGCCGATGGAATACCAATATGATAGGTATTTCTATTTTAGCGACAGCATGGGTATTTTTCAAATACCCATCTCATAGGTATTTGTATTTTAACCATGTCATGACTATATGTGCCCGAAGCGGCATCCTGTAGCGCAACATCGTGCCAGGCTCTGTATCTGTCCCCCGCCCCGGCGCCCCCGTATACTCTGGGGCCGGAGGCGGCCCAGCCGCCCCGCCGGCGCAGGACCCCGGCGTGGCATCACGCAAACGGGGCCGCGCCTCACCGATCCCAAACATACAAGCAACGGAGCAGCAGCATGCGTGTCGCATTTCTCGGACTGGGCGTCATGGGTTTCCACATGGCCGGCCACCTCGCCGCCAAGGGCCACGAGGTCACCGTGTACAACCGCACTGCCGCCAAGGCGCAGGCCTGGGTCGAGAAGTTCGGCGGCAAAGCGGCGCCCACGCCGGCACAGGCCGTGCGCGATGCGCAGGTGGTCTGCTCCTGCGTGGGCAATGACGACGACCTGCGCGCGGTGCTGACCGGGCATGACGGCGCCTTCTTCAGCGCGCCCAGCGGCTGCATCTTCGTGGACCACACCACCGCCAGCGCCAACGTGGCGCGCGAACTCCACGCCGCCGCGCGCGAGCACGGCCTGCACTTTGTCGACGGCCCGGTCTCCGGCGGCGAAGTCGGCGCGGAGAAAGGCATCCTGACCATCATGTGCGGCGGCGATGCCGACGCCTATGCGCGCGCCGAACCGGTCATTGCCGCCTACGCACGCGCCGTCACGCGCATCGGCGAATCCGGTGCCGGGCAACTGGCCAAGATGGTCAACCAGATCAGCATCGCCGGGCTGATCCAGGGCCTGTCCGAGGCCATCGCCTTTGGCGAGCGCGCCGGGCTCGACATGCGCCTGGTGCTGGACGTCATCAGCAAGGGCGCGGCCGGCTCATGGCAGCTCGAGAACCGCGGCCCCACCATGATCGACAACAAGTTCGACTTCGGCTTCGCGGTCGACTGGATGCGCAAGGACCTGGGGCTGTGCCTGGACGAGGCGCGCCGCAACGGCGCCGGCCTGCCGGTGACGGCGCTGGTCGACCAGTTCTATGCCGACCTGCAGCAGATGGGCTGTGGCCGCGCCGACACCTCCTCGCTGGTCAAGCGCCTGCGCCAGCACGCCAGGGACGCCTGACGCCAGCCCTGCGCCACCTGCCGTCGTCCGATTCCTACAGCGCAATCGGCGTGTCTCGGAGAGGCCCCTGCCCGGCACGGGCCTAAGCTGGACACATGGGGCCGGTTGCCTGTACTGGCCCGGCAACGATGCAGGAGACCATCATGTGGAAACTCGCAGGTGCGCTTCTGGTAAGCGCAAGCATGGCGCTGGCCGGCTGTACGGCGGCGGGCGCGGTGGCCGGCGGCGTGGCTGGACACGAGTTGACTGACGGCAGCGCCGCCGGGACCATCGGCGGTGCCGTGGTGGGCGGCGTGATTGGTCACGAACTGGGCAAGTAAGCAAACCCTGGCCCTTGGGCCCACCAGGCAGGAAGGCCGCTTCGCGCGGCCTTTCTGCCCTTTCTGCTTGTCTTGCGGGATTGCCGTTCAGGCTTTCGGCCGGCGCGACGCGCCGCCGGTCGTCCGCCGCAGCCGTTGCCAAACCAGTACAGGCAACCGCAGCACGAAGCCGGCCAGCAGCCGCAGGTGCATTCCAGTCAGCAGCAGGTTGTCGCGCAGATAGCGGAAGTGCGACACCCCACCCTCGCGCTGGCCGAAGTAACGCACCGGGGCATCGGCATTGATCGGGCGCACGCCGCGCCAGCACAAGCGCACCGCCACTTCCGGGTCGAAGTCGAAGCGCCGCATCCAGCGGCTCTCGCGCATGACCGCGCGCAGCGGCGCGATCGGGTAGACGCGAAAGCCGTACAGGGAATCCCCGATGCCTGCCCACAGCGTCTCGACATCCGCCCAGAAATTGGACATACGCCGCCAGTAGACCCGCTCGCGCGGCGCGCTGGCGTCGAAGACGGGCCGGCCCAGCACCATGGCGCCTGGGTTGCGCTGCGATATCGCCATGAACTGCGGAATCAGGTGTGCAGGATGCTGCCCGTCCGAATCCATCACCAGCACATTGGTAAAGCCAGCCGCCGCGGCCGCGTCGATGCCATGCAGCACCGCGGTGCCCTTGCCCTGGTTGTGCGGCAGCACCAGTACGCGCAGCCCGGGATCGGTGGCCGCCTGCGCCAGCAGCCACTGGTCGCTGCCATCCGTGCTGCCGTCCACGACCACCCAGACCGGTGTCCAGGCTGCGCGCGCCGCGCGCAGCACTTCATGCAGGCGCACGCCGGGGTTATAGCTGGGGATCAGCACCAGGTGCGTGGCGGACGGCTCGGCGCCGCCCATGGGGCAGGCGCTGCCGCCGGCCACCAGTGCGGGCCCGGGCATGGCTTGCTGCGGCATGTCGTGCTCCGGTACTGGCTTTGGGAAAGGGGAAAGGAGGAGTGACGGCGCGCCGGGCTAGCGCGTGCGGTGTTCCGCCAGGTAGTTGGCCAGGCTGCCCAGCGAGGCAAAGATGGTCTTGTTGTCGGGGTTGCCCGAACGCAGTTCGACCCCGTACTTGCGCGACACCAGCAGTGCGATCTCGAGGATATCGATGGAATCCAGCCCGAAGCCTTCGCCATAGAGCGGCGTGGCGGCATTGATGTCCTCAAGCCGCAGCTCGGCAATGTCGAGTTCGTCGATGATCAGGCGGGCAAGTTCGGTTTCGAGTTCGGTCATGTCGCTAGGTGGCTGGAATGCCGCTGCGGCATGGGTCCGGGCAAGGTTGTCCAGTCCGCATGGCAGGGCAACCGATGCTATCAAAAGGGGCAAATCCCAGCCAGTTGAGAGAAGTTTAGTAACAACAAAGGCGGCCCTTTTGGGAATCATCACCACGTCGGGCCGGTCTTTTGGGGTATAAAGCGTTCGCTTCGCGCACCATGCGGCGTCATTTCCGGCAACGCCGTGCGCCAAGCGACTTACGCTACACACAATATACCCTCGCAGATGCCAACGAGCCAGCAATTCGACCGCCCCTCCACGCCCGCCGCGCCGGCCATGCCTGTGCGGCAGGATGCCGTGCCGGCAGGCCGGCGCCACGGCTGGATTGCCGCGGTCGCCGCCTTTGTCGCCTACGAATCCGCCCTGCACCGTGCGGCACACCAGCCGGGTGCGGAAGTCGCCGCCTTGTGGCTCGGGGCGGCGCCGTTCCTGCTGATCGGCTTCCTTGCCTGCCGCCGCGCCGGATGGCGCGTCCCTGCGCTGGCTGGCTTGCTGGCCGCCTGCGCCGCCCTGTGGATCTGGCGCATGCCGCTGGCCACGCATTTCGGCTGGACCTATTTCCTGCAGCACGCCGGCATCAATGCCGCGCTGGGCGTGATGTTCGCGCTGAGCCTGCGCCCCGGCCACACGCCACTGTGCACGCAGATCGCGACGGCAATCCATGGCCAGCTGCCCCCCGCGCACCTGCGCTACACGCTGCGCGTGACCCAGGCCTGGACGCTGTTCTTTGCCGCGATGGTGGGCATATCGACGCTGCTGTTCATGCTCGCGCCGGTGGCAACCTGGTCCAGCTTCGCCAACCTGGCCACGCCGCTGCTGATCGCGCTGATGTTCGTGGGCGAAGCCGTGTGCCGCCGCATCGCCTTCCCGGGCATGGCCCACGGCGGCCTGCTGGACGCGGTGCATGGCTATCGCGCAGTCATGGCTGCCCGTGCGGGCCGGCCCGGTCTGCCGCGCTGACGCGCCGCAAACCGGCCCCTACACTGGCAACAGGCACAGGCCCCGCCCCATGACCATGCTCCCGATCGTCGCGCATGCCTCGCCCGAAGACATCATCGCCTGGGTGCACGGGCGGCCTGTCAGCGTGCGCCAGTTCCTGGCAGATGCGTCCAGCCTGGCCGATGCGCTGCCGGCAGGCAGGCACGTATTCAACGCCTGCACCGACCGCTACCGCTTCACCGTCGGCCTGTGCGCCGCGCTGCTGGCGGGCAAGGCCACCCTGCTGCCGCCGTCGCATACGCCGGAGATGGTGCGCCAGCTGGCCGACTTTGCCCCGGACGCCTTCTGCCTGCACGACCAGCCTGACGCGGCATTCGCCATGCCGGCGTTCCACTATCACGACGGCCTGCGCGGCGCCGCCACGGACGGGCCGGTCGAGATCCCGCAGCTTGCCGCGACCCAGGTCATGGCGTACGTGTTCACGTCAGGCTCGACCGGCACGCCAGTGCCGCACCGCAAGACCTGGGGCGCGATGGCCCGGTGCGCGCAGGCCGCGGCACAGCGGCTCGGCCTGCTGGACGGGCGTGCCTGGACCCTGGTGGGCACGGTGCCGCCGCAGCATATGTTCGGGCTGGAAGCCACGGTCATGCTGGTGCTGCAGGGCCGCGCCGCCCTGGTGGCGGCGCCGGCTTTCTATCCGGCCGACGTGCGCGATGCACTCGCCTCGGTGCCGGCGCCGCGTGCGCTGGTCAGCTCGCCCGTGCACCTGCGCACGCTGGTGCAGTCGGGCATGGCGATGCCGCCGGCAGACCTGGTGCTGTGCGCGACCGCCCCGCTTGGCCGCCAGCTGGCGGGCGAGACCGAGGCCCTGTTCGGCGCTCCCCTGTGCGAGATCTACGGCAGCACCGAGACCGGCCAGATCGCCACGCGCCACACCGCGCAGGCCGATGCCTGGACACTGGTGCCAGGCGTGCGGCTGCAGGCACGCCAGGGCGACGGTGGCGACACCGAGACCTGGGCCGAAGGCGGCCATATCGAACAGCCGGTGTCGCTGGGCGACGCCATCGCGCCGCTGGATGCCGGCCACTTCCTGCTCCATGGCCGCAAGGCCGACATGCTCAATATCGCCGGCAAGCGCACCTCGCTGGCTTACCTGAACCACCAGCTCACGGCCATCGACGGCGTGCGCGACGGCGCATTCTTCATGCCCGATGACGCGCACGAAGGCGACACGCATGGCCACGTGGTGCGGCTGGTGGCGGTGGCGGTGGCGCCAGGCGTCGCCCCGGCGCAGCTGCAGCAGGCGCTGCGCGCGCGCATCGACCCGGCCTTCCTGCCGCGCCCGCTGCTCTTTGCCGACAGCCTGCCGCGCAATGCCGCCGGCAAGCTGCCGCGCGAGGCCCTGGCGGCGCTGGTCGCAAGGCTTGCCGGGGCGCACCACGGCGATAGCGCGGCAAGGCCTGCCTTTGTCATCGACGCCGATCACCCGGCCATCGCCGGCCACTTTCCCGGCCATCCGATCGTGCCGGGGGTGGTGCTGCTGGACCACGCGGTGCTGGCACTCGGCGCGGCGCTGGGCCGCCGCCTTGCCGTCACCCAGGCTGGCGCCATCAAGTTCCTGAGCCCGGTGACCCCAGGCGAGCGCGTTGAGATCCTCCACCAGGCCGACGCAGCGGCCGATGGCGGCGAGATTATCCGCTTCACGCTGCGCAGCGCCGGTCGCGATGTCGCCAGCGGCACGCTGCAGGTGCGCGGCGCCGCGCCGCAAGCGGGGGCATCGGCATGCTGAGCTGGCTGTGGAAGCGGCAGCCGCCGCTGGAATCCGAATGGTCGCGCCGCCAGGAGCGCGGCAGCATCACGCTGCTGCGCGTCATGACGTGGATCTCGCTGGCACTGGGCCGCCCGGTCGGGCGCGTGGTGCTGCGGGGGATTGCGGCGTACTTCATGCTGTTCGCGCCGGCGGCACGCCATGCCTCGCGCGCCTACATGGACCGCGCCCTCGGGCGCGAGGCCAACTGGGTCGATGGCTACCGGCATGTGTTCACCTTCGCCTCGACCATCCATGACCGGATCTACCTGCTCAACGGCCGCTTCGACCTGTTCGATATCCGCCTGCACGGAGAGGAGCAGCTGGAAGCCGCGATGGCGCGCGGCCGCGGCGCAATCCTGCTGGGTGCGCACCTGGGCAGCTTCGAGGTGGTGCGCGCGCTCGGGCGGCGGCACCCGGACATGGAAGTCGCGATCACCATGTACGAGGAAAACGCGCACAAGCTCAACGACGTGCTGCAGTCGATCAACCCGGCGATGCGCCAGGACGTGATCGCGCTGGGCCGCTTCGACACCATGCTGCGGGTGCGCGACTACCTGGACCGCGGCTACATGATCGGCATGCTGGCCGACCGCACGCTGTCGCAGCGCGCCACCGACCCGGTGCAGCAGTGCAGCTTCCTCGGCACGCCGACCGGCCTTCCGACCGGCCCGCTGCGCATGGCGGCGATGCTGCGCCGGCCGGTGTTCTTCATCACCGGCCTGTACCGCGGCGGCAACCGCTACGATGTGCACTTCGTGCCGCTGGCGGACTTCACCGACACCGCGCGCGGCCAGCGCGAGGCAGCCGTGCAGACCGCGCTGGCGGAATACGTGCGCCTGCTGGAGCAGTTCTGCCGCAGCGCCCCGTACAACTGGTTCAACTTCTACGATTTCTGGCACGCCGGCCCGCCGCTGTCTGAACAGCCGCCGCCGGGCAACGAGCCATGACCCGCGAGCCCTGAGCAGCCCCTGATGTCCCTTTCCAGACGCCCTTTCCGCTACCTGCTGTCGATGCTGCTGGCCAGCGCCATGCTTGCGTCGGCCACACCGTCCGGCGCCGCCACGTTTGGCGTCGACCAACTGATGTCCACCCTGGCGCAACGCAAGTCGGGGCGCGTGCTGTTCACCGAGACCAAGTACATGGCGATAGTCGACAAGCCGGTGCAGTCGACCGGCGAACTGCTGTTCACGGCGCCCGACCACCTGGAGAAGCGCACACTGTCGCCCAAGGCCGAGAACCTGGTGCTCGACGGCGACATGCTGACGGTCGAGCGCGACGGCAAGCGCTACACCATGCCGCTGCAGAACTACCCCGAGCTCGCCGCCTTTATCGAAAGCATCCGCGGCACGCTGGCAGGCAACCGCCAGACGCTGGAGCGCTACTACAAGCTCGGCCTGGAAGGCCGCGCCAGCCGCTGGACGCTGACGCTGACGCCGGCGGACTCGCGCATGGCCGCGGTGGTCAGCCAGGTGCGCATCGACGGCAGCCAGGATGCGCTCGACCGCGTCGAGATCCGGCAGGCCGACGGCGACCGTTCGGTGATGAAGATCCGACCTGCCGGCCGCCCATGAGCGCAGCGCCGCCCGCAACGATGCGCCCAGCGACGCGCCGGCTCGCGCTGGCGCTGTGGATTTTCGCCATGCTCGCCTGCGCGGCTGTGATCAGCCGCACCACCTTCACGGCCGACCTCTCGGCCTTCCTGCCGCGGCTGCCCAGCGCCGAGCAGCAATTGCTGGTGAACCAGCTGCGCGACGGGCTGGTATCGCGCCTGGTCCTGGTTGGGATCGAAGGCGGCGATGCCGATGGCCGCGCCGCGGTATCGCGTGCCATGGCGGCACAGCTGCGCGGCGACCCGCGCTTCACGGCGATCCAGAACGGCGAGCCGGTCAACCAGGACGCAGACCGCCAATACGTGTTTGCGCACCGCTACCTGCTCAGCCCCGCGGTCACGCCGGAGCGCTTCAGTGAACGCGGCCTGGCGCAGGCGCTGAATGAATCGTTCGAGCTGCTGGCCTCGTCCGCCGGGCTCTTCACCAAGTCGCTGCTGCCGCGCGATCCCACCGGCGAAGTGGCCGCGATGCTGGCACAGCTGGATGCCGGGCAGCGCGTGCCCATGCACGCCGGCGCCTGGGCGTCGCGCGACGGCAAGCGCGCGGTGCTGCTGGCGCAGACCGCCGCCGCGGGCTCTGACACGGATGCGCAGGCGCAAGCCATCGGGGCCGTGCGCGAGGCGTTTGCCAAGGCCGCGACGGCTGGCCAGTACCAGCTGGTGATGACCGGGCCGGGCGTGTTTTCCGTCAATGCGCGCGACACCATCCGCCATGATGTGGAGCGCCTGTCGACCATCGGCGTGGCCATCATCGTCACGCTGCTGCTGCTGGTCTACCGCTCGGTGCCGCTGCTGGTGCTGGGGCTGGTGCCGGTACTGAGCGGCGCGTTGGCGGGCATTGCCGCGGTCAGCCTGGGCTTCGGCGGCTCGGTGCACGGCCTGACGCTGGGCTTCGGCACCACACTGATCGGCGAGGCGGTCGACTATTCGATCTACCTGTTCGTGCAGTCCGCGCAGTACACGCGCGACGGCCGGCGCGACGAGCGCGCCTGGCTGGGCGGCTTCTGGCCGACGGTGCGCCTGGGCGTGCTGACCTCGGTCTGCGGCTTTGCCTCGCTGCTGCTGTCGGGCTTTCCGGGGCTGGCGCAGCTGGGGCTGTATTCGATTGCCGGGCTGACGACCGCGGCACTGGTGACGCGCTTCGTGCTGCCGCAGCTGGTGCCGGCCACGCTGCACCTGCGCGACGTGGCGCCGCTGGGCCGCCGGCTGCAGTGGCTGGCGGCGCGCGCGCACCGGCTGCGCTGGCTGGTGCTCGTGCTGGTGGTGGCAGCCGGCACGGTGCTGGCCATGCACCGCGGCACGCTGTGGGGTCGCGAGCTCCAGGCGCTGAGTCCGGTGTCGGCCAGCGACCAGGCCCTCGACACCAGGTTGCGCGAGGACCTTGGCGCGCCCGACGTGCGCTACCTGGTGGTGCTGTCCGGGCCGGACCAGGAATCCGTACTGCAGGGCGCGGAGCGCGTGGCAGGTGAACTGGACCCGCTGGTGGCGCAGAATTTCATCGGCGGCTACGAGAGCCCCGCGCGCTACCTGCCCAGCGCGGCGACCCAGCGCGAGCGCCAGGCCAGCCTGCCGCCGCCCGACGTGCTGGCGCAGCGCCTGAGCGCCGCCATCGCCACGCAGCCGGTGCGCGCGTCATTGTTCGCCCCGTTCCTGGCGCAGGCCGAGGCGGCGCGCACCGGTGCGCTGCTGCGGCGCGAGGACTTGCGCGGCACCTCGATGGCGCTGGCTGTCGATGCGTTGCTGGCGCAGCGCGACGGGCGCTGGAGCGCCACGCTGCCGCTGCGCGCACCGGCCCACACCCCGCAAAGCACTGGCGCGGCCGACGGCGTCGACACCAGCGCAGTGCGGGCCGCGGTCGCGCGGGCTGGCGTTCCTGACACGCTGTTCGTCGACCTCAAAGGCGAATCCGACCGCCTCTACACCGGCTACCTGCGCGAGGCCTTGCTGCTGTCACTGGCCGGCCTGCTGGCGATCATCGTGCTGCTGGCGGTGGCGCTGCGCTCGGCACGGCGCGTCGTGGCCACGGTGCTGCCACTGGCCGCGGCGGCGCTGGTGGTGCTGGGCGGGCTTGCAGCGCTCGGCCAGCCGCTGACGCTGCTGCACCTGGTGGGGCTGCTGCTGCTGATGGCCGTGGGTTCCAATTACGCGCTATTCTTCAACGGCCCCGCTGCAGGCAGCCAGGTGGCGGGCGCTTCACCGCATACACTGGTGTCGCTGCTGCTGGCCAACCTGACCACGGTGGCCGCCTTCGGCCTGCTGGCGCTGTCGAGCCTGCCGCTGCTCAAGGCCTTCGGCCTGACGGTAGGTCCCGGTGCCGTGCTGGCCCTGTGGTTTTCGGCGATCCTGGCGCGCCCCGCGGCGCCGGACATAGCCGGGAGTGCAACATGAATTCGTATCCCGCACCGCGCGTAACCTTGCGCGGCACCTCTTACAGCCGCCCCTGGCGCCCCACCCCGCTGCTTTACGGCGCCGCCGCCGTGCACTTGGGTGCCGCCGGCGCGATGCTGGCGCACCATGAGGCCATGGGCATGGCGCTGGCCGGCGTTGGCGCCGCCCATGCGGCAATGTGCGCCGCCGGCCTGTGGCCGCGCAGCCACTGGCTTGGCCCCAACCTGCTGCGCCTGCCGCCCTCGGCCAGTGACTGCGTGGCACTGACGTTCGACGACGGCCCCGACCCGGCGTTGACGCCGCGCGTGCTCGACATGCTGGACCAGCACGGCGCGCGCGCGACCTTCTTCTGCGTCGGCGCGCGCGCCGCGGCGCATCCGGAACTGGTGCGCGAGATCGTCCGCCGCGGCCACGCGGTGGAAAACCACAGCATGTACCATCGGCTGCACTTCTCGGTGTTCGGTCCCGGGCGCATGCTGCGCGACATCGGTGCCGCACAGCAGGTGCTGACCGACCTCACCGGCCAGGCGCCGCGCTTCTTCCGCGCGCCCGCGGGGCTGCGCAATCCGTTCCTTGAGCCGGTGCTGTGCCGGCTCGGGCTTCAGCTTGCCGCCTGGACCCGGCGCGGCTTCGATACCCGTTGCGGCGACCACGCCGCGCGCGTGGCGCAGCGCCTCACCGGCAAGCTCGCCGGACGCGACATCCTGCTGCTGCACGACGGCAATCCCGGCACCGATGCCGCCGGCAATGCACACTGCACCACGGTGCTGCCGGGCCTGCTCGCCGCCATCGAACACGCCGGCCTGCGCTGCGTCACGCTGCGCGCGGCCGTGCCGCCAGCCTGAGTGAGCGGCGGCTTGTTACAATTGGCACAGCCTTCCGAGATTCCTTCCATTCGTTCCCCCTAAGCCGTGTCCCCGCTCCTGTTCTCGCATTTCACGGCCGCCAGCTGCCTGGGCGCCGGTGTAGACGCCACCCTGTCGGCACTGCGTGCGCAGCGCGGCGGCCTGGCGCCCTGCCGCTTTGGCGGTGTCGAGCTCGATACCTTCGTCGGCGAAGTCCCCGGCCTGGATGCCGTGGCACTGCCGCCCGCACTGGCCGAATTCAACTGCCGCAACAACCGGCTCGCGCAACTGGCGCTGGAGCAGGACGGCTTTGCCGCGCGCGTGCGCGAAGCGGCGGCGCGCTACGGCGCCCACCGGGTCGGCGTCTTCCTGGGCACCAGCACCGCGGGCGTGCTGCAGACGGAACTGGCATATCGCCAGCGGGATCCTGCCAGCGGCGCGCTGCCGCCGGGCTTCCACTACGCCACCACCCACAACCCCTACTCGCTGCCAGCCTTCCTGCGCCAATACCTGGGGCTGGCCGGCCCGGCGGCAGCGGTGTCCTCGGCCTGTTCATCCGGCGCCAAGGTGTTCAGTTCGGCACGGCGCATGCTGGAGGCCGGGCTGATCGATGTGGCCGTGGTCGGCGGTGTCGATTCGCTGTGCCACACCACGCTGTACGGCTTCAATTCGCTGGAGTTGTTGTCCGACCAGCCGTGCCGGCCCTATGACGTGGCGCGCAACGGCATCTCGATCGGCGAGGGGGCGGCATTCGGCCTGCTCGAGCGCGTGGCCGGCACCACGCAGGGCGATGCCATCCTGCTGGCCGGCATCGGCGAATCGAGCGATGCGCACCATATGTCGACCCCGCACCCCGACGGGCTGGGCGCGCGCCTGGCACTGGAGCAGGCACTGGCCAGCGCGGGGGTCGCGCCAGCACAGGTCGGCTACGTCAACCTGCATGGCACCGCCACGCGCAGCAACGACGCCGCCGAGGCGATGGCCATGGCCGCGGTGCTGCCCGGCACGCCGTGCAGCTCCACCAAGGGCGCCACCGGGCATGCGCTGGGCGCCGCCGGCGCGCTCGAAGCCGTCATTTGCGCGCTGGCGCTGCGCCACGGCCTGGTGCCCGGCGGCATCAACACCACGCAGGTGGATCCGGCGCTGGACGTGAACTACCAGCTCGCCAACCGCGAGGCACCGCTGCGCTATGCGATGACCAATGCCTTCGGCTTCGGCGGATCCAACTGCAGCCTGCTGTTCGCCCGCGCGGACGCAGCTTCTCATTGAGCATCGCCATGCCGCAGCACGTGTATATCGAAAGCATCGGCCTGCTCGGCCCCGGCCTGACCGGCTGGCAGCAGGCCACCGAAGTCCTTGCCGGCCGCGTGCCGTATGCGCACGCGCCGACCGAGCTGCCGCCACCCGCGGGCCTGCCGCCGGCCGAGCGCCGCCGCACCGGCCCGACCGTACGGCTGGCGCTCGGTGTCGGCCAGCAGGCCGTCGCCGCCAGCGACTGCGAAGCCGCGCAGCTGCCGACGATCTTTGCCTCGTCCAGCAGCGACGGCTTCAACTTCCATGCGATCTGCGAATCGCTGGCCGAGCCCGAGCCGCTGATGTCGCCCACGCGCTTCCACAACTCCGTGCATAACGCGACCGCCGGCTACTGGTCGATCGCCGCGGGCGCGATGCGCACCTCCAATGTGCTGTGCGCCCTGGATGGCAGTGGCAGCGCGGGCTTGCTCGAATGCGTGCTGCAGGCCGCCGCCGATGCCGAGCCCTGCCTGCTGATCGCCTATGACACCGGCTATCCCGAGCCGCTGCACAGCCACCGCCCGATCCCCGATCCCTTCGGCGTGGCCGTGCTGGTCACGCCGCGGCAGACGGCGCGTTCGCTCGCGCGCATCGGCGTGGCCCTGAAGCAGGCTCCGGCCAAGATGATGCCGGACGCCGCGCTGGAAGCGCTGCGCACGTCGGCGCCGGCCGCACGCATGCTGCCGCTGCTGGCTGCCATCGCCCGCGGCGAGACCACCACCGTGGTGCTCGATTATCTGGATACGCTGCAGCTTGAAGCCGAGGTGGAAAGCCTCGGCGGCCAGGCGAATGGCTGAGCTGTTGAAAGACCGCGCCTGGATCGCGGCACGCATTCCGCACCAGGGCACGATGTGCCTGCTCGACGGCGTGCTGGCCTGGGATGCGGCATCGGTTCGCTGCACGTCCGCCACGCATACGCGCGCGGACAACCCGCTGCGCGCGCAGGGCCGGCTGGCCGCGGTCAGCGGGATTGAATATGCGGCACAGGCAATGGCCGTGCACGGCGCATTGCTGGCGGAAGCGGAATCAGGAATGGACGCGCAGCGCCCGCGCTCGGGCTACCTGGCCAGCGTGCGCAAGCTGGTGCTGCATGTGGAGCGGCTCGACGATATCGACGCGCCGCTGCAGGTTGAGGTGCAGCGCATCAGCGGTGAAGGCAGCAGTGTGCTGTACGCCTTCACCGTCAGCGCCGCGGGCCGGGCGCTGCTGTCAGGCCGCGCGGCGGTCATCCTGGATGCCGCCGCAGCCGGCCAAAGCGCCGACCGCAGCGCCGGCTGAAACGCTTCAGCGCGCCGGCAGGATCTTGCCGGACACCGTGCCGAAGCCGACGCGATAGCCTTCGCCCTGGCAGTAGCCGGTCATGATCACGTCGTCGCCATCCTCCAGGAAGCCGCGGCGGCTGCCGTCGGCCAGCGTCACCGGCTCGGCGCCGTTGCGGGTCATTTCGAGCAGGCTGCCGTAGGAATCCGGCGTGGTGCCGCTGATCGTGCCCGAGCCCATCAGGTCCCCCACGCGCACATTGCAGCCCGACACCGTGTGGTGGGCCAGCTGCTGCGCCATGGTCCAGTACATCGCCTTGAAGTTGGTGCGGCAGATGGTGCTGGGGGCCGCTGCGCCCTGCGGCTGCAGCGCGACTTCCAGGGCGATGTCATAGGCGTTCTTGTCCTGCTGCTGCAGGTACGGCAGCGGCTGCGGCGACTGCTCGGGGTTGTCGCGGCGGAACGGCTCGAGCGCTTCCATCGTCACCACCCACGGCGAGATCGAGGTGCCGAAGCCCTTGCTGTTGAACGGCCCCAGCGGCACGTATTCCCACTGCTGGATATCGCGCGCGCTCCAGTCATTGAGCAGCACCATGCCGAACATATGCGCCGGCGCATCGGCCGTGCTGACGGGCTCGCCCAGCGCCGATTCCTTGCCGACGATAAAGCCCATCTCCAGTTCAAAGTCCAGCTTGCGGCAGGCGCTGAAGATCGGGCGTGCCTCGTTCGGCAGCTTGATCTGGCCGTTGGGGCGATGCAGCGGCGTGCCGCTCACCACCACCGAGCTGGCACGGCCGTTGTAGCCGATGGGGATTTCCAGCCAGTTCGGCAGCAGCGCATTGTCCGGGTCGCGGAACATGCGGCCGACGTTGGTGGCGTGCTCCTTGGACGAATAGAAGTCCGTGTAGCCCGGGATCTCCACCGGCAGGTGCAGCGTCGCGGCCGACATCGGCACCAGCGCCTTGTCGCGCAGCGCGGCGTTGTCGCGCAGCGCGGCGTCATCGCCGGACAGCAGCGCGCCCAGGCGCTTGCGGGTTTCGCTCCACACCGGCTTGCCCAGGGCGATAAAGCGGTTCAGGCTGCTTGCGGCAAACGTGCCTTTGGCAGCGGCCGGCAGCAGGCCGGCATCATCCAGCGCGGCGAGGTCCAGCACCTGGTCGCCGATGGCAACGCCGACGCGCGGGGCCTGGCCCTTGGTCGAAAACACGCCATACGGCAGGTTCTGCAGCGGGAAGTGGGACTGGCCGTCGTTGGCGGAAGCGATCCAGCTGGTCTTGGGGGCGGTCATTGGGAAACTCCGAAAATTTGGTGGCACTTGTCGCGTGCGGCGACGCGTCATGCTTGACGAGCGCCTGCCCTCTCCCCCGGCCTCTCTCCCGCTTGCGGGAGGGGAGAAAGCCGGGCGGGCGGCCAGGCGCCCGGGATTAGCGGGTGTTCGGGTTGAAGTGTTTCTTCAGGCCCTGCCAGCACGTGTAGTAGTCCTGCTGCAGCGAGGCCGACTGCGCGGCATACGGCGTCGGGCGGATCACGCCCGGCGTCTCGAACATGAAGGCCATGGTGTCCTCGATGCGATGCGGCTGCGAGGTATCGGCGGCGCTGGCCTTCTCGAAAGTTTCCGCATCCGGGCCGTGGCCGCTCATGCAGTTGTGCAGGCTGGCGCCGCCCGGGGCAAAGCCTTCGGCCTTGGCATCGTAGACGCCGGTGACCAGGCCCATGAATTCGCTGGCGATATTGCGGTGGAACCAGGGCGGGCGGAACGAGTCCTGCATCGCCAGCCAGCGCGGCCCGAAGATGACGAAGTCGATGGTGTCCACGCCCTGCGTGGCCGACGGCGACTGCAGCACCAGGAAGATCGACGGATCCGGGTGGTCGAAGCTGATCGACCCGATGGTATTGAAGTGGCGCAGGTCGTACTTGTATGGGGTGTAGTTGCCATGCCAGGCCACCACGTCCAGCGGCGAGTGGCCGATCCCGGCGCGCCACAGGTTGCCCTGGAACTTGGCCACCAGCTCGAAATCACCCTCGCGGTCTTCATAGCTGGCCACTGGCGACAGGAAGTCGCGCGGGTTGGCCAGGCCGTTGGAGCCGATCACGCCCAGGTCGGGCAGCTGGAACAGCGCGCCGTAGTTCTCGCAGATATAGCCGCGCGCCTCGCCGTCGGGCAGCTCCACGCGGAAGCGCACGCCGCGCGGGATCACCACGATCTCTTGCGGCTCCACTTCCAGCCGGCCCAGCTCGGTCACCATCAGCAGTCGGCCCTGCTGCGGCACGATCAGCATCTCGCCGTCGGCGTTGTAGAAGAAGCGGTCCTGCATCGACTGGTTGGCCAGGTACAGGTGGATGCCGCAGCCGGTCATGGCCTCGGGGCCGCCATTGCCGGCCATGGTGACGATGCCGTCGACAAAGTCGGTCGGCACCGACGGCATTGCCGGCGGGCTCCAGCGCATCTGGTTGGGCGACGGCGGCACCTGGTCGAAACGGCTCAGGAAACGCGACTGCTCGATCTGCGTGAACGGCGTATGCATCGCGGCCGGGCGGATGCGGTACAGCCACGAGCGCCGGTTGTGCGCGCGCGGCGCGGTAAAGGCCGTGCCGGACAGCTGCTCGGCGTACAGGCCGTAGGGCGCGCGCTGGGGCGAGTTCCGGCCCACGGGCAGCGCACCGGGCAGCGCCTCGGTGGCGAATTCATTGGCGAAGCCGGACATATAGCCGTGCTCGGCGAGCTGGGTGTGCGTGAGTGTCATGGTGTCGTCAGCGTTCCTGGGTCTCGTTCCATCTGGCGCTGCGCTGGCGCCTGGCGGCCTCTTGCTGGGAGTGCCTGCCGGTTCGTATTCAGCCAGTGCGTGGTGCACGCGGCATGAATTACATAATGCGTAATGAATTTACCATATCGTAATCGCCAGCATCGGACGTGTCAAACAACATCGCGTGCGCATGCGCCGGACGCCGCTTGCACTGCAGTTGTAGGCCGGAAACGGGAAAAGCGCGAAGAAACCAGCCAGGCGCTGGGACGCGCGCGTTGACGCCTGCTCGACGGCAATCGAGCAGCTGAAGAGGAAAACCAGACCAGGAAAGGCGGGAAAGCGCCGAAGCAGGCAGCCAGGCCTGCGGCGTCATCCACGCCAGGCGTCGCGAACGGCGGCGCTCAGGACAGTAGCAACCGGCGCGGTGCGGAACGCCCCGCGCCGGTTGTCATGGGGTGGCCTGGAGGCCAGCTGCCGGTGCCGGCGCGTTGCAAACGCGGCCGGCCAGGCAGCGGCCGGATCAGACCGGCTTGTGGCCCTCTCCGGTCCCGGAGCCGAAACCGCCTCCGGAAGCCGGCGCCGCAGCCGGCGCGGCCGTGCTTCCGGCGGCCGGCTGGCCTGCCATGGAAGCTGCCGTCACGCCGCCATTGCGGCTGGCAATAAATGCGTTGACGTCTGCAGCAAGATGCTGCGGGGCCAGCACGACTTCCAGGCCCAGCGCCTCGCAGGCGGCCAGGAACGTTGACATGCGGGGATCGGCCTGACCCGACTCCGCCCGCAGGTAGGCTTCCCGGGAAATCCCCGCTTTACGGGCGACGTCCTCCTGCTTGAGCTTGCGCGCGCGACGCAACGCCCGCAGTTGCCGGAACGGTTCGCTAGCGCCTCTTGGCACGGCTGTACTGTTCATGTCGGTCTCCAGTCACCAGTGAAAAAAAGTGCGCGGACGTGCATTCGAGTATAGAGCACGCAAAGCGTTCCGTATGTAACCGCAGAAACACTTTGTGCAGATTTCTTAGAAGTCCGCAATCCCACCCTGACATCGGCCGACTGGCGAACGTCAAAGAGCCGGATCGTGCACAACATCGCTGAGCCGCCCAATCTCTAACGAGCCTTGGCGGTTTGCGTTGACGTCACATGCCTATCCATATGACGTTATGGCCTCCCGGACACAAGTGCGCAAGTCGGGGCAAATACCATGCATCTGGTTTCGTTGACAAACCGACCGGTCGTGCTATTCTCCACACCATGCAGAAAGGACAACTCACCCGCAACGCGATCGTCGAACAGGCACTGGACACCGCTGCCAAGGTCGGCTTTGAACAGTTGTCGCTGGCCACGCTGGCCGCGGACACCAATATGTCGAAGAGCGGCCTGTATGCGCACTTCAAGTCCAAGGAGGTGTTGCAGCAGGCGGTGCTGGACCTGGCGGTGGAGCGCTTCGGCGAGATCGTGATCCGGCCGGCGATGCGCCAGCCGCGCGGGATGCCGCGGCTGCAGGGGCTGTTCGAAGGTTACCTGGAATGGCTGGGCGGCACGGTGACACAGGGACGTTGCCTGTTCACGGCGCTGGGCCAGGAATACCGCGACCGGCCGGGCTCGATCCGCGACCTGGTGGTGCAGTCGCTGAAGGACTGGCACAGCACGGTTGCGCGCGTGGTGGGCGACGCCATCGATGAGGGCCATTTCGGGCCGGACACCGACCCGCGGCAATTTGCTTTCGAACTCGCGGGCATCGGCATGGCCTTCCAGCAATCGTTCAAGCTGCTAGGCCGCGAGGATGCCGAGACCATGGCGCGGCACGCATTTGCGGCACTGGTGGCCCGTGCCGCCGAGGGCGCCCGCGGCCACTGAACCACACATTGGCGCCGGCGCTATCCCGCCGGCAGGCAGCAACCGCTCCGGCGGACTTTTTTTGTACCAAAAAAAGCACGACTGGTCGGTCGTAACAACAGCACGGAAAGCCGCCGGCGGGGCCGGTGCCGATGTTGCCGTGCAATCCAGAATCCATTGGAGGTGCAGGTCGTGACGCAAGCAATCTCTTCTCCTTCCCCGGTTTCCTCATCCCCCGGCGCCGCGCCCTTGCCCGCGCGCGCCGGCAATGCGCCGCTGCGCCCCGGCAAGTCCGGCGCGGTGGAGCGGGCCTTGCAGGGCTGGCAGCGGTTGCGCTGGCAGGCGGGCAGCGTGGTCAGGCCCGGCGCGACCGCGCGGGCGCTGGAGCACATCTGGTTCAAGCCGCCGCGCGCCGCCGCCACATCGGCAGCGCGGCACTTGCTGGACAGTGCGCGCGCCGACTGGGCGCTGGTGACGGGCCGGGGCCCGAGCCGGCGCGTGCGCGTCTACCGCTGGGGCGCGTCCGGCCCCGTGGTGCTGCTCGCGCACGGCTGGGGCGGCCATGCCGGCCAGTGGCATGCGGTGGTCGAAGGCCTGCTGGCCGCCGGCATGCGCGTGGTGGCCTTCGATGCGCTCTCGCACGGCGCCTCCGATGCCGGCGCGCGCGGCGCGGCGCAGACCTCGGTGCTGGAAATGTCGCGCTCGCTGCTCGCCGCGGCCTGGCACGCGGGGCCGGTGCACGCCGTGGTGGCGCACTCGCTCGGCGGCGCAGCCACCGCGCTGGCGCTGCGCGAAGGCCTGCCCGCTCGCGCCGCCGTGCTGGTCGGGTCGCCGGCCGACATGCACGCCGCGTGTGCGTCGCTGGCCTGGCAAATGGGTTTCACCCCCGGCGTGCTGGCACGCATGCAGCGCCAGAGCGAGCGCTGGCTGGGACTGCCATGGTCGGCTTTCAACGTGCCCGACGTCGGCCGCACCCGGCCGGTCCCGCCAACGCTGGTGATCCATGACCGCGACGACAAGGAAGTGCGCTGGGAAGACGGCGCCGCCATCGCCGGCGCCTGGCCCGGCGCGCAACTGGTCACGACCAGCGGCCTGGGGCACCGCCGCATCCTGCAAGACCCCGGCGTGATCCGGCACATCGCCGATTTCATCCGGCCTGGCACAGCCCCCGCGCGCGCGGCGATCCCGCCAGCGTTGCACGCCCTGGCCGTCGACTGAACCTGGAGACCATCATGTTCCTGGTGAGCAATGACATGACCGCCACCCTGCCCGCACGCAGTTCGCTGCGGCTGGTGGCGGGCCCCGGCGAACACGTCGCCGTGCGCTGCACCGAAGGCGAGCTCTGGCTGATCCGCGACGGCGACCCGAAGGATACGGCGCTGACGGCGAGCGAGAGCTTTACGCTGTCCGACAGCGGCCATATCGAGCTGTATGCCGTCACCACGGCATCGCTGCACGTAACGCGCTGCCGGCAAGGCGCCGGGCCGGCGGCGAGCGCCTGGCGGCAATGGCTGCGGCGCTTGCTGGCGCCGCCCGGGCGCGGCTATACCGGCGCAGGCCGATGACAGGTGGGGCTGGACAGCCTCACCCTGCCAGCCCTGGCGCGGATGCGCGGTCGTGGTTGAGTGCAACTCTTGGCGGTTAATTGCGTTTTTTGACTTGAGAAGCGCGCCCTCCCGGGGCAGGCGCTTCAGATACGCAAGACAGCCAGCAGCCCGCGTGCGATCGCCTGCAGCCAGCCGGGCCGCCAGGTCAGCGTGAACGACACCGCCAACGCCCCCGCCATCATCGCCAGCGCCCACAGCAGCACGCCCAAGCCGGTGCGGTTGCCCGCCAGCGCGGCCACGGCGCCAAGCGCCACCAGCGCCCAGGCTGCGCAGCGCAGCCGCCGCCGGCCACTGGCGGGCAGGTCCGCGCCCTGCCCCGACAACTCGGTCCAGTGCCGCTCCGTGGCGCAGGCAAACAGCACGAAAGCGCTGTACGCGCACAGCGCCAGGCCCAGCAGCAGCAAGTGTTCAAGCGTGGTTGGCACGGTCCATCTCCTCTAGCGCCTGGCTGCTGGCAGCAGCGGTCCGGGCCTGGCGTGCCGCGTCGACGCGCCGCAGCCGTCGCGCCGACGCCAGCGCCAGCCCACCGGTCAGCAGCAGCACGATGTCGACGCCGGCTACCGCAAGGTGGCCGCGCGCCAGCGCAAGCGGCAGCCAGTCGCCGGTGCTCAGGCCGTTGAGCACCGGCGCCGCCAGCGCCAGCGCGGCGATTGCCAGGCATTGCTGGCGCCATGGCACCAGCGTGCGGCTGCCCGGACGCATCGCCACGCGCGCATGGATCGCGGTCGCCAGCCACACCAGGAAGAACAGCCCGGCCTCGATAAACTCGCGCGACGGCAGCGTCATCGGCAGCAGCCGGTTGGCCACCATCATCGCCAGCGTGGCGATGACCAGGCCCGTGGTGGTACCCGCTGTGACCGCGGCCGCCAGCCGCACGCCCTTTTCGCCGTGGCGCGCATGGCGCTTGTCGAGCCAGTACAACTGCCCGGTGGCGATCAGCACGCACCCCGCCAGCCCGGCCAGGAAATACAGCCAGCGCAGCGGCCAGTGATCGAACGCGATGAAGTGCATGCCGGTCAGGAAGCGCTGCGTGGTCGCAGCCGGCTGCAACGGCACGTGGTGCAGCAACGCACCGGTGGCGCCGTCGAAGTAGGCGGCGTCGTCGGCCAGGCTGACGCGGTCGCCCACCGAGCGGCTGACCTTGACCACGGCGTTGGCATCGCCGGGGTTCCACACCCGGATCGCCGCCGGCGCCGCACCGCCCCAGCGTGCGCGCGCGGTCTCGACCATCGGCCCAAGCGCGGCCATCGGCGCCGCCACCCCGGCGGGCGGGCGCGAGTAGCCCGACAAGGCCTGGTCGTAGAAGGTGTTCGGCTGCTGGTACAACGCGCTGATACCGGCCGGCATCAGGATCATGTAGACGATGCAGATCCCGGAGAACGTGATCACCGCATGGAACGGCAGCGCCAGCACACCGGTCAGGTTGTGCAGGTCCAGCAGGCTGCGCTGCAGCTGCTTGCGCGGCCGGATCGTGAAGAAGTCGCGGAAGATGCGGACGTGGACGATCACCCCCGACACGATCGCCGCCAGCATCGCCATCGCTGCCAGGCCCACCAGCCAGTAGCCGATGTTCCAGGCGCGCAGGTGCAGGTTGTAGTGCAGCGGATAGAAGAACGACGACGCGCCCAGCGTGCCCACGTCAGGCAGCAGCTCGCCGCTGCGCGGATCGGCCAGCCGGATCTGCCCGCCCGCGGCGGCATAGCGCACGCGCGCGATCATCACCGGGGTGCGCTGCTCGGGCAGCGTGACCGCCCATTCGCGCAGCGGCTTGCCGCCCGCCAGCGCCGCCACGGCGCGCGGCACCACGGTGTCGATGTCGATCGTGGGCGGCGCTGCGTCCAGGCGCGTGGCCGGCATCATCCAGCGGTCGACCTCGCGGTCGAACACCGCCACCGAGCCCATGAAGAACGCCACCATCAGCACACCGCCGAGCAGTACGCCAATCCAGGTGTGGGCCCAGGTCATGGCCTGGCGCAGGCCGCCGGCGTGTGCATCGGCCTTCTGTGCGCGGGTCTTGTTATTTCGTGCGGGTCGCGTCATGCCAGCTTCTCCCCCAGCCACCACGCCACGCCGGCGCCGATGGCCGCGCCGGCCACCAGTACCAGCCACACGCGCAGCAGGTGGCGCGTGACCAGCGCCCACAGCGACATCATCGGAAACAGGAGGAAGGCCAGCATTGAAAACCAGAGCACGGCCTCGCTGCGGGCCAGGCCCAGGCGCCAGCCGAGCGCGGCGCCGCCGGCGGTGATGCCCCAGACAAAGGCATAGCTGCCCGCCAGCGCGGCCAGCGAGCGGGCGGTCATGACAAGCGCCGGCGGGAAGGCGCGGCGCGATGGCAGGGATGAGGGACTGTCGTTCATTGGAATTCTTGGCAACGCGCGGTCTTCGTGGTGGTGCAATGGCATCGCACCACCACGAAGGCCGCTGCGCTTACATCTTCATGCGCACGGTGAACATGGCCGCGCGCGGCTGGCCCCAGATGTTACCTTCGCGCGGGTTGTTGATCCGTGAGTAGTAGCTGCGGTCGAACAGGTTGGTCAGGTTCAGGTCCGCCGACACGTGCTTGTTGAAGTCGTAGCCGATCGCCGCATCGAACGTCGCATAGCCGCCGCGGCGCAGCGTGACCGCACCGATCGGCGCGGGGAACAGCGCGGTGTTCTGCACATGGCTGACCGCGGTCATGCCGCCACCGATGCGCCAGCGGTTGAAATCGCCGGGCAGGCGGTACATCGTCCACAGCTTGAACAGGTGCTTGGGCGCAATCGCCGAGAACGGCGTGTTGACCTGGCCGGTGCGGTTCTGCAGGTCCTGCGTGACGTTGAACGTGTAGCCGGCGTAGATGGTCCAGCTCGGCGTGATGCGGCCGCTGGCTTCCAGCTCGAAGCCCTGGCTCTTGGTCTCGCCCTGCGACACAAAGAACGGATTGCTCGGATTGGTCGTGTTGATATTGTCGAGCGTGGCGCGTCCGGTCTCGCGCACCTGGAACAGGGCCAGCGAGGTATTCAGCGCGCCCTCGAAAAATTCGCCCTTGACGCCGACCTCGTACTGCTTGCCCTTGATCGGATCGACCAGGTTGCCGCTGGCGGTCAGGTACTCATCCTGCGGCTGGAAGATCTCGGCGTAGCTGGCATAGGCCGACCAGTGTTCGGTGAAGTCGTAGATCAGCCCGGCGAACGGCGTGAACTTGGCGTTGATATCGTCGCCGCGGGTCACGCTGGTGGTCGACGTGTACTGGCGCGCGTTGATGTCCCACCAGCTCAGCCGTCCGCCCAGCACCAGCGTCACCGGATCCGCCAGCGAGAAGCGCGCGTCGCCATAGACGCCGTACTGCCTGGTCGTGGTGGTGATGCCCGTGCCATTGGGGGTGAAGGTCGGCTTGGCGAAGTCGCTGCGCGGGTTGAAGATGTTCACGACCTGCGAGAACGGCGAAATGGTATACCGGGGGTCGCGCCGTTCCGAGTCAGAGAAATTGAAGCCAACCAGCGCCTTGTGCCGCCGCCCGAACAGCGAGAACGGCCCGTTGGCATAGAGGTCGAAGCTGGTCTGCTCCTGCGTGTAGGTCTGCTTGGCCGCGAACAGCGTGGTCGTGTTCACGCCCGGGATCACCGGCGTATAGGCATAGGCCTGCTCGCGGTTCAGGCGGTTGTTCAGGTAGCGCAGCGCGCCCTTGACCTGCCAGCCGCTGTCGAACTTGTGCTCCAGCTCGGCAAAGGCCGAGGTGGTGTAGAAGTGGTCGCGGTTCCAGTCCGCGCCCAGGTAAGTCGAGCGCGGCACGTCGAGCAGGCTGGCCTGGCGCGTGACCGGGTTGAAGTAGGCCGGCAGCGTCCACGGCTGGCGGCCCTCTGAATCCTGGTAGCTCGCTCCGACCGTCACCAGCGTGCTGGGCGTGATGTCGTACTCGATCACGCCATAGAGCGCACTGGTGCGCATATTGGCCTTGTCGATGAACGAGTCCTTGTCCTGGAACGCGCCGGTGATGCGCGCGCGCAGCGTGCCGTCGGCATTGAGCGCGCCGCCGGCATCCACCTCGGCGCGGTAGTTGTTCCACGATCCCACCGACAGCGCGCCGCCGATCTGCGTCTCGCGCGTCGGGCGCTTGCGCACCAGGTTGATCGCGCCGCCGGTCTTGCCCGCCCCGGCGAGCAGGCCCGACGGCCCCTTGAGCACTTCCACCCGCTCGATCATCGACAGGTCCGGCTGCACGGTGTTGCGCCAGTCATACTTGGTCGGCACGCCGTCCAGCATGAAGGTGTCGATCTCCAGCCCGCGCGAATAGTAGATCGAACGCTCCTGGTCGCGCTTCTCGACGAACACGCCGGTGGCCTGCATCATCGCGTCTTCCAGCGTGGTCAGGTTCTGCTCGCGGATGCGCTCGGCGTTGACCACGGTGACCGATTGCGGCACCTCGCGCGCGGTCAGCGGCACCTTGCTGCCAGCGGTAGTGGGCGGGTTGATGGGGTTTTCGCGGGCGCCGTTGACCGTCACCGCCGGCAGCGATTGCTCCGGTTGCCGGGCGGTCCTGCCCGCGGCGGCCGGCTGCTCTGCCTGCGTTGCTGCCGATGCCGAACCTGTCGCGTTCTCCTGTCCGAAAGCCGACGCGCTGACCATCAGGCCAACGGCGGCCGGGATCCAGCGCATGGCGGTGCGGCACTGCACGGCCCCATGCCGTGTTGCCCGCGCGCGTTCGGTCGCGCGTCTGTTGCTGTGTTTCATTTCCTTCTTACTCCCCTGCTCTGTTGTGAAAATCCAGGCCGTGGGACCCGGCTGGCCGCCTGGTCGCGGCCGCCGGTCCTCATGTTGCTTTGTATGGGCGATACCTCAGTGCGTGCCGGCGTGCGCCACGCGCGCGGGGCGGCTGCGAGGCGGCTCGGCCTCCATGGCGCACGCAGCGTCCGCCCGGTTGCCCAGCACGGCGGCTGCAATCTCCTGCGCGCGCACCGCCAGCACCGACAGCAGCGTGTCCGACAAGCCGTGCGTCGCTTCGCAGCAGCCCTGCAGGAATACGCCCGCCTGGCAGCCCGGCGCCATCTGCAGCCGGTAGTCGCGGTCGGCCTGGAAGCCCTTGGCGTCGTCCAGGTAGGACGCCAGCGGCGCCAACAGCGACTGGTGCAGCTCGCGCCGGTAGCCGGTGGCAAGGATGACTGCGTCATAGCGCTGCAACTGGTGCGCGCCGTCGTCACGCCGCGCGATGTCCAGCCGCACGCCGTCGGCATCGGCCTCGGCATGGCGGGCCTCGCTGCCGGCCAGCAGGCGGTGGCGTACCTTGCCGGTGACCTTCTGCTGGTACAGCACCTCGTAGATGGCTTCGATCAGGTCGGTATCGACCACTGCGTAGTTGGTGTTGCCGAACTCTCGCAACAGCTGCTCGCGCTCGGTCGTTGCCCGCGAGAACAGGTAGTCGATATAGCGCGGATTGAAGATCTCGTTGACAAAGGGGCTGTCGTCGGCCGGCTTGAGCGCCGGCGCACGGCTGACCAGGTCGACCGCAATGCCGCCTTCGCGGCCATGCAGGTCCTGGAAAATCTCGGCGGCACTCTGGCCCGAACCGATCACCGCCACGCGCCGCACGGGCGCGGCGCGCTCCAGCCGCTCCAGCGACTCCAGGTACGACGACGAATGGAACACCCGCGGATGGCCGCGCAGCGGCACGAAGGCGTCCGGAACGCTGGGCGCGCCGCCGACACTGACCACCACGTTGCGCGCGCGGCGCTCGGTCAGGGCCCCGTCCGCGGTGCGCGAGGTCACGCGCAGGCAGGCCAGCTCGCCATTGCCGCCGGCGGGCTCGGGCGCGACCGAGACCACTTCCTCGCCGTAGTGGCAGGCGTCGGCAAAATCGCCCGCCACCCAGGACAGGTAGTCGTTGAACTCGTAGCGGCTGGGATAGAAGGTGCGGGTGTTGATGAAGTCCAGCAGCCGCTCGCGCTCGTGCAGGTAGTTGACGAAGGTATAGCGGCTGGCCGGGTTGCGCATCGTGACCAGATCCTTCAGGAACGAGATCTGCATGCGGCTGTTGTCGAGCAGCATATTGCCGTGCCAGACGAAGCCCGGCTTCTTCTCGACAAAGCCGAAGCGGAACGGCGCGTGCTGCGGCAGCATTTCGCGCAGGGCCACTGCCAGCGCGAGGTTGGAGGGCCCGAAGCCGATGCCCAGCAGGTCGAGCACGGGCGCTGCACCGGCATCGGTGCCGTGGGCGGCGAAGGTGGAAGCGGAATAGAGCATGGTCTCTCCTTGCGCGGCTGGCTCAGGCCGCCAGCGCGGTCGGTTCTGCACTGGACAGCTGCGCCTGCCCGTCTTCCTGCGGCACCCACAGGCGCTCGCCGAAGAAGCGTTCGCGCAGCAGCATCACGAGCATGGCGCGCTTGTGCGGGAAGTCGAAGGCCTTGACCTTGGCAAAGCCGGAGCGGTCCAGGTTGCGGATCTGCTGCACATGGTCGATGCGCGGCTCGCCGACGATGCGCTGCGTGCGCGGGTCATCCAGAAACATGTAGTGCATCAGCGACGGCAGCCAGGCGCTGATATAAGCCTTGCCACGGATTTCGCCGTCGCCGATCAGCACATGCCAGCCGCGGTCGAAATCGTCGGCTTCGTAATACGGGCCGATGCGGTTCTCCTTGGCCCAGTACACCTCGAAGTAAGCAAACGGCTTGCCGTCCAGGCAACCGATCAGCGGGATGGTGTGCGGGTCGGCCAGCTGCGCCGACAGGTAGTCGCGATGCTTTGCCAGATCGCCCTCTTCCTCCCAGAACGCCGCCACGCGAGGATCGTTCATCCAGCCGTGGAAGCACGCCAGGTCGGCATCGAGGTCGGCCACCCGCATCGAGAACACCTGGCCGAGCCACGGGATATGGCGTGCATAGACCTGGCCCGATGGCTTGGGCGCGCGCAGCGGATGGCGCCGGCCCTGGGTCATCGCGTACTGCAGCGGATAGTCGCGGCCCGAGGTGCCGGTGTGCCACAGCGCCGGCAGCTGCCAGAGCTGCTCGACGCGCGTCACCAGCTCGCCGCCGGCGGTGCGCGTGGCGCTGCCTTCGCGCAGCATCGCAGAGGCCAGGGCTTCGGGTACGTCTAGCGCTATGGCCTGCGCCGCGGGCGCTCGCGCCAGCACCGCCTCGCAGGCGGCAAAGGTGGCAGCGCGCGCCAGCGGGTGGGCCGGGCCGGTATCGGCAAGCGCCAGCTGCGGCTGGGTGCCGGGCGTGAACTGCCAGGCTTGCAGCGGCGTGCCATCCAGGCTTAGCTGCAGCGCTGAGCCTTCCCAGCGGCTCTGCAGCGTGGGGATCGTCGCGGACAACCAGGGCTGGCTCGCGATCGCGTGGGTCATCAAAGGCGCGGCATTGCTTTGCATGTGAACTGACTCCCTGTCTGTGTTGGCGCGCGTCATGCGGCGGCCTGATGGTCGGTCTGGCCGGCCGCGGCGGGGGCGGCGGCGCTGTCGGTGGCGCTGTCGGCGCGGATCACGCCGCTGTCGGCGCGGATCACGCGGTCGGCCACGTGGAAATAGCGGTCGTCATGGCTGACCGCGACAATGGTCTTGCCGCTGCGCTTGAGCTCCGGCAGCAGCGATTCATAGAAGTAGGCGCGGAATACGGGATCCTGGTCGGCCGCCCATTCATCGAGCAGCAGCACCGGGCGCGCCTCGACATAGGCCGCCAGCAGCGCCAGCCGCTTGCGTTGCCCCTGCGACAGCTGCGTGGTCGACAGCAGGTCGTCGCGGATGGCGACCTTGTGGTCCATGTGCAGCCGCTTGAGGAAAGCGTTGGCCACCGCGGCGTCGAAGCGCCCGTCCGGGCCGACCAGCCGCGCGAACAGATGGGCGTTGGAGAACACCGTGGCGAAATGGCTTCGATACCAGGGCAGCTCGGCGGTACTCACCGGCCTGTCGCCGAGCGCTATGCTGCCGGCGCTCGGCTGGTACAGGCCCGCCAGCAGCTTCATCAGGGTGGACTTGCCGCTGCCGTTGCCGCCGACGATAAAGACGGTCTCGCCGGCGGACAGCGTCAGCGACACGGGGCCGAGGCGGAAGCCGCGCTCGTCGCCCTGGCCGGGATAGTCGTAGCGCACGTCCTGCAGCGTGATCAGCGGCGTGCCCGGCGCGGGCGGCGCAGCGGCGGTATTGGCCGAATGCAGCGCGAAGTCCTCCGTGTACGGCGCCAGCCGCAGCGTCTCGATCTTGCGCAGCGCGACGTTGCCGGTCATCAGGATCGGCAGGGTGCCGACCAGATCGTTCAGCGGCATGCGCAGGAACATCAGCACCAGCACGAAGGCGGTGATGCGCTCGCGCGCGATGCCCAGCGCATCGCCGGCGATAAAGATCGCGCACGCCAGTCCCAGGATCAGCGTCGCGGTGAACGACAGGCTCAGCACCCAGTATCGGTCGGCCCGCACCTCATGCGCGCGCGCAAACTCCGCGGCGGGCTCGAAGTCGCGCTGGTAGAAGCTCTGCTTGCGCCAGGCATTGAGCGCCAGTTCGTAGCGGCCGTCGATCGCGCCCTGGTAGCCGGCATAGAGCCGGTCGTCGGTGTCGCGCACCGCCTTCATCAGGTTGCGCATGCGCAGTACCCAGCGCTGCGCCAGCAGCACGCCCGCGCCCAGCACCGCGGCACCGAGCACGAACAGCTGCCACGACAGCCAGCCCAGGTACAGCAGACCGCCCAGCACCAGCACCCCGTTGTAGAACACGAACGGCACGCGGTTGAAGGCCATGCCGATCGAGGCGATGTCCTTGGTCAGCGTGGCATAGACGGTGGGGCCGCCGATCGCTTCCAGGCGCTCCACGTCGGTATCGAGCACGCGCTTGAGCATGCGCAGGCGCATGTCGTACACCACGCGATGGCCGAGCGCGGTCAGCAGCGCCTGCGAGCCGAAGCCGCAGCCGAACAGCACCGCCAGCAGGCCCAGCAGCACGCCGATGCGCCCCGCTTCGAGCGCCGCCGGCGCGGCGATCATGCCGTTGATCTCGGCAATCAGCGCGATGCCGGCGAGCGCGCTGCAGGTGCCCGCCGCCAGTGCCAGCAGCAGCAGGCCGCCGAAGCGGCGGCGCAATGAGAGGAACAGGTTCACAGGGCCTCCAGCAGGTCGTTCATGAAGGCCAGGTCGGCGTCGGCATCGCGCCGCCCGGCCTGGTCGATCGCCGCGGCCATGTCGCGCAGCACGGGCGCAGCGAACAGCGCCGGCAGCGCCAGTTCGCAGGCCATCTGCTCGCGGATGCGGGTCTGCAGCCGTACCAGCAGCAGCGAATGGCCGCCCAGCAGGAAGAAGTCGTCGTCGGCACCCGCCTGGGCCACGCCCAGCACCGCGCACCACAGTGCCGCCAGCTCGTGCTCGGTCGGCGTCGATGGCGCCGCCGCGGCGCGCGGCGCGGCCGGCTCCGGCAGCGCCTGGCGGTCGACCTTGCCGTTGGCGTTGAGCGGCAGCGCATCGAGCCGCGTCAGGCTGGACGGGACCATGTAGCCGGGCAACTGCTCGCGCAAGCGCGCGAGGATGGCGTCGTCCGCGCCGGCCGTGGCGGCCACGTAGTACGCGCACAGCCGCGCCATCCCGTCGGGACCCTGGCGAGCCACGCAGACGGCCTGGCGGACCTGCGGGCACGCGCTCAGGGCCGCCTCGACCTCGCCCGGTTCAACGCGGAAGCCGCGCACCTTGACCTGATGGTCGCGCCGGCCGAGGAACTCGACGATGCCGTCGGCACGCTTGCGCGCCAGGTCGCCGGTGCGGTACAGCCGGTCGCCCGCCATGGCGCCCGGCGTGCCGGGCGCGAACAGGTTGGGCACGAAGGCCGCGGCGGTGCGCGCCGGGTCAGCGGCATAACCGCGCGCCAGGCCGGCGCCGCCGATGTAGAGTTCGCCGGCCACGCCCGGGGCCACCGGCTCCAGCCGCGCGTCCAGCACGTAGAGCTGGTTGTTGGCAATCGGCCGGCCTACCGGCGCGACCGCCCACGCGGGAGCGCCCTCGCCCGCCAGCGCATGCGCCGCGGACCAGACCGTGGTCTCGGTGGGGCCATAGACATTGCAGACCTGCGCGCCTTTGGCCATCAGCGCCGCAGCCAGCTCACGCCCCAGCGCCTCGCCGCCGCACAGAACACGCAGCCCCTGCCATGCCGGCGAGACTTGCTTCACCAGCATCTGCCAGGTTGCGGGCGTGGCCTGCATCACGGTGATGCCGTGCGCGGACATCAGCGCCGCCAGCCGCGCCGGGTCGCGTGCGTCGTCGCGCGTGGCGATCACCACGCGGGCGCCGCTGGCCAGCGGCAGGAACAGTTCCAAGCCCGCGATATCGAAGCCGAGCGTGGTCACCGCCAGCAGCCGGTCACTGCCGCCCATCGGTACCACCGGCGTCATCGCCCGCAGGAAGTTGGCAAACGCGCCGCGCGAGATCTGCACGCCCTTGGGCGTGCCGGTCGAGCCGGAGGTGTAGAGCGTGTAGGCGAGTTGCGCCGGATGGAATGGCGCCGCCGGCGGCGTATCGGGGGCCGAGCTCCACGGCGGCGCGTCACCATCGACCAGCACCACCGCGCCGCTGTCGCCAAGCGCGGCGCGTGTAGCGGCGCTCGCCAGGATCAGGCGCGCACGGGCATGGCCGAGGATGTGGGCATTGCGCGCGGGCGGATGGTGGGCGTCGACCGGCAGGTAGGCGGCGCCCGCCTTCAGGATGCCGAGCAGCACCGCCACCAGCGCGGGCGTGCGCGGCAGGCACACGCCGACCAGCGCCTCGGCGCCGACATCCTGCGCGGCCAGCCAGTTCGCGATGCGGTTGGCGGTCGCTTCCAGCCCGGCATAGGTCAGGCTCGATTCGCCGTCCGTCACCGCAATGGCATCGGGCGTGGCCGCGGCGGCGCGCGCGATCCGTGCGACCACGTCGTCGGCCGGGTCGAGTGCGAGGCCGGTGTCGTTGCCGTCGGCCAGCGTCCGGGCCTGCTCGCCTTCATCCATCAGCGGCAGTGCTTCGAGCGGCGTCTCCGGCGCGGCCAGCATCGCGCCGAGCAGGTGTTCATAGTGCCGCGCCATCCGCTGGGCCGTGGCCGCGGTGAATAGCGTGGCGTCGTATTCCAGCGTGGCGGACACGCGCGTGGCGCTGGCGTGCAGGTCGAGCGTGACGTCGAACTTGGCGCTGTCGTCGGGCACCGGCAGTGCGCTCGCCTGCAGGCCGGGCAGCGTGAAGGCGGCCGGTTCGCCCATCTGCAGGTTGAACATCGCCTGGAACACCGGCGTGCGGCTGGGATCGCGCGACGGCGCCAGCCTGTCGACCAGCAGTTCGAACGGCAGGTCGGCGTGGTCCAGCGCGGCGCGGGCGTCGTCGCGGACCTGCTGGCACAGCGCATGGCCGCTCAGGCCCGGCGTCAGCCGGGCGCGATAGACCTGGGTGTTGATAAAGCAGCCGACCAGCTCGTCCAGCTCTTCATGCGTGCGGGCTGCGTTGGGCACGCCCACGGCAAAGTCGGACTGGCCGCTGTAGCGCGCCAGCAGCGCCTGCCATGCGGCCAGCAGCACGGCGAACGGCGTGAGCCGGCCACCCCGACCCGTGCCACCAGCGCAGTAGCTGCGCAGCGCTGCCACCACGTCGTCCGACAGCGTCCAGCGGACGCGCCCGCCCTTGCCTGCCGGCCGCGCCGGGCGCGGGGCATCGAGCGGCAGTTCCAGCGCGGGAATGCCAGTGCCCAGGCGGTCCGCGCAGCGTGCCAGCGCGGCATCGAGCGCAGTGCCATCGAGACGCTCGCGCTGCCAGGCCGCGTAGTCGGCGTACTGCACCGGCAGCGGCGTCCAGCCCGGCTCGCCGCCACTGACGGCCGCGCCATAGGCCCGCGCGAGGTCGCGCGCCAGGATCGGGTTGGACCAACCGTCCGAGACGATGTGGTGCATGGCCAGCACCAGCACGTGGGCGCCATCCTCCAGCCGGGCGACGGTGACGTGGAAAGGCGCGGCGGCGTGCAGGTCGAATACGCGCGCCGACTCGCGGCGCAGCAGCGCATCGAGCTCGCCTGCGGGCAAGTCGATCCATTGCACGGCCGGCGGCGCGTTGTCGACGATCTGCCGGGGCTCGCCGTCACCGGTCGAGAAACAGGTACGCAGTACCGCATGGCGCGCTGTTACCTGCGCCAGCGCCTGCTCCAGCGCCGGGGCCGACAGCGGGCCCTGCAGGCGCCAGGCGCGCACCAGGTTGTATGCGGTGCTGTCCGGCGCGTAGCGCTGCAGGAACCACAGGCGCTGCTGCGCGAACGAGAGCGGCGCCGGGCCTTGCGTGGCGCGCGCGCGGATCGTCAGGTCGGGCATAGGCTGCGTCATTGGGTCTCCTCGGGAGCCGCGGGGCAGCCGATGCTGGCCTGGCTGCCGCCACGCGCAAGGCCCTGCCGCGCGAACGGCCAGGCAAGGAACGCCCCGCAGCCGCGGCCATGCTGCTGACTGGCAAGGGGGCGCCCTGGTGCGAGATTGTCTTTACAAAGCGAATTGCGAATATACCTGATAATCATTCTCATTTTCAACCAAGAAAAGGCGTTGACTGCATATCCGCAACGCCGTACGGGGCTGCCTCTTGTTTCCGTTACCGATCCTGCTTGCACTGTTTCCCGAGCCGCTGCGTCACTACGCCGAGGCCGTACGCATCGGCCCCACAACGGGCGATGACGTCATGCCCGCCACGCCGGCGGGCCGCGTCCCACTACGGCAGGCACTTCATGCCATGGCCGCCCACTACGGCGGCGACGATGCGCGCGTGGCCGGCTCGGTCTGGGCGCGGCATTGCTTCTCCGCACTGCTGCCCGGCACGGTGGCCGCCGCGGCGCTGGCGCACCACGTGCTGCCCTTGCGCGACGCGGCCATCCGGCCCGATGGGCACGGCCGCGCCGTGACGTTGCTGCTGCCACACGCCGGCCAGACGTCTGCCGGCGCGCCGCCGCAGCAGCGCTACGGCGCCCTGCTGGACGAGCTGCTGGCGCCGCTGGTCGAAGCGCTGGCAGCGGCCAGCGGCGCCTCGCCGCGCCTGCTGTGGGCCAATGCCGGCGCCGTCGTCGCCGAGGTATTCCGCCATGCGCCCGCCCTGCTGCAGCCGGGCATGCCGGCCACGGAAGCCACGCTGGCGGCCGACGCGGCCTGGCTGATGGACACCCGCACCCGCCCCGACGGCCGCGACAACCCGCTGCATGCGCCGATGCGCGCGCACCGCGTGACGCACGACGGCACCACCACCACGCTGTGGCTGCGCCGGCTGTGCTGCCTGCGCTATCGCTTGCCGGCCTTCACGCTGTGCGGCGACTGCCCGCGCCGCCTGCTGCGGTAAAGCCGTCGGCACCTAGGCCGCCAGCGCTCTGGTGCTGCCGCGCTCAACGCGCACCGGCACTTCGCCCAGCGTGGCGCTGGCCAGCGCCGGCAGAGCCAGCAGGATCGCCAGGCACTGCCGGGTCAGGTCCTCCGCCGCGGCGTCGTCGAGCGCTGCCGCGTCATACTCCACGCGCAGCGTCAGCGTTTCACGCGGGATCACGATGGCGGTCACCGGGTAGCTCATCTGCCCGCGGTTATCGACATCGCTGAAGCGCAGCGCGCCGCGCCGGGTTTCCCGCAGCGTGCTGTCGACCGGGTAGTTCTCGTAGATCAGCATGGTGTCGAACGGCGCGTGCGCAGCATCGTCGCTACCGGCCGCCCAGCTCTGCAGCCACGCCGGCGGCGCATGCTCGGTCTCGCGCAGCGCCAGGTTGTCGGCCTGCAGCGCCGGCAGCCAGTCGGCCACGCGCAGCGTGTCGGGCAAGTCCTGAACCAGCGGCAAGGTACTGGCGAGCAGACCCATGATGTCTTCGATGCCGGGCAGCTCCGCCGAACGGCCCGAGCCCACCACGGCCATCCCCACCGTGCGCGCACCGGTGGCCTGGCGCAGCGCCAGCATCCATGCTGCCTGCACCAGCGTGTTGACGGTGACGTGCTGGCGGCTGGCGAAGGCGGCCAGTGTGCGCAGCGCATCGGCCTGCACCACGTGCTCCACCGCGCGGATCTGCTGCCCGCGCTGTGCCGGCGCGACCTCGCACGTGATGCGCACCGGTTGGCGTGCCAGCGGCGCAAGCCGCTCGCGCCAGCGCTGTTCGGAGTCGGCGCCCGACTGCGCCTGCTGCCACGCCACGTAGCGGCGCAGCGACACCGCGCGCTCGGCCGGCTGCTCGCCGTCGTAGCCGCGCAGCACTTCGCCCAGCAGGCGCGACATGCTCCAGCCGTCCAGCAGCAGGTGATGCCAGGTCCAGAGGAAGCGCAAGCTGTGGTCGCCGATGCGCACCAGCGTCAGCCGCATCAGCGGCGCCTGGCCCAGCTCGAAGCCCTCGCGGAACTCGTCCTCGCACAGCGCCTGCCATTGGGCATCGTCGGCAGCCGCGGCCGGGCGATGGCTGCGCTCGCGCCAGTCGTGGTGCCTGACCGGCAGCGTGGCCTGCGTGGGCACCACGAGCAGCGGCTCGGCCTCCATGCCCGCGCCCGCTTGCAGCCACGCCACCCGGGCCCGCAGCACCGGATGCCGCCGCACCGCGTCCTGCCATGCCGCGACCATGCGCTCCACGTCGAGCCCGTCCATGGTGGCCTGCACCTGCACGGTGTAGGCCGGCGAGCCGGGATGCCGCGCGCCGTGCCGGATCATGCCGCGCTGCATCGGCGTGGGCCGCCAGATGTCCTCGATCTCGTCGGCGCGCAGCGCGAGTGCATCCAGTTGCTGCTGCGACAGCGCGCTGGCCGGCACATCGGAGGGCGTCAGCCGCGTCACGGACTGCGCCACGCAATGCCCGACCACCTCGCGCAGCGACTGCGCGATGCGCGCCATCAGCGCTTCGATGGTGGCCTCGCGGAACTGCGCGCCGCTGTAGGTGCAGCGGAACTGCAGGCGGCCGCCCTGGACCCGGCCGTCGAACGCCAGCGGCGCCGGCAAGGGGATGTCGTCAGAGACACCGCGACCGGTATCCTCCGCGGCGGCCTGCCAGCCGCCTTCGCCAAGGCTGCCGTCGAACTGGCCGAGGTAGTTGAACAGCACCTGCGGCGCGCATGGCGGCAGCGCCGCAGGCGCGAATTCGCCGAGCACGCCGTATCCGAGCCCTTGGCGTGGCACCGCGCGCAGCGCTTCCTTGACGCCGGCGATGGTGTCGCCGACGTCCGCAACGCTCGCCAGCCGGACCGGCCAGACGCTGGTGAACCAGCCCACCGTGCGGCTGAGATCGAGCGCGCTGCCGGCCGCCTCGGCTTCGCGGCCGTGGCCTTCCACGTGGATGCGGATGTCGTCGCGGCCCGCAAAGGCGCACAGCGCGCGCGCGAATCCCGCCAGCAGCAGGTCGTTGACGCCGGCGCGGTAGGCGGCATGGGCTCGCCGCAGCAAGGCGTCGGTCGTGGCCGCGTCCAGCGCAAAGCTTGCGGTGCGCGCGCGGGCCAGTGCGCCGTCCGGGGCATCGCTCGCCAGCGTCATCTCGTCGCGGGTAATGCCACGCCAGTACTCGGCCTCATCACGGAATACGTCGCGCGCCGGGCCCGCCAGCGTGCGGCTCCATGCGGCATAGCTGGCGCCCACCGGCGCCAGCGCCGGTGCCTGTCCCGCCAGCCGTGCGGCATAGGCGGCTTGCAGGTCTTCCAGCACGATGCGCCATGACACGCCGTCCACCACCAGGTGATGGCAGACCAGGAACAGCCGCTCGCTGCAATCAGCGACGCGCAGGTGCAGCGCGCGCAGCAGCGGGCCGCGGGCGATGTCCAGCCGGTCCTGCTCCGCATCGCAGGCAGCGGTGATTGCCGTGGCGTCCGGCACGTCGATGGTCGTCAGTGCGACCGCGTCCCCTGCCTCGGCGACGGCCTGCTGACGCCAGCCTTCGTCGGTGCGGGTGAAGCGGTAGCGCAACGCGGCATGGTGGCCGGCGACGTCCTGCAGCGCGGCCTGCAATGCCGGTGCGTCGATGGCCGACTGCGGGCGCAGCAGCACCGACTGGTTGAAGCGGTTGCGGCTGGCCTCGGCCAGCGACTGCCCAAGGACGGCAGCCTGCACCGGCGTCAGCGGCGCCGCGCCAGCGTCATCATTGGCCGCATCCTGCGCCGTGCCACCCACGCGCTCCGCCACCCGCGCCAGCGCGGCCACCGTCTGGTGCTCGAAGACCTGGCGCGGCGTCAGCCGCCAGCCCTGCAAACGGACGCGCGCGACGATCTGCAGACTCAGGATGGAATCGCCGCCAAGCGAGAAGAAGTTGTCATGCAGGCCCACCTGCCCGATTCCGAGCACGTCTTCCCACACGGCCGCCAGCATCCGCTCGGCCGCCGACACCGGCGCGGTGTAGGCGGTCTCGGCCTGCCACTGCGGTTCCGGCAGCGCGCGCCGGTCGAGCTTGCCGTTGGGCGTGACCGGCAGGCTGTCGAGCTGCAGGATGGCAGCCGGCACCATGTAGTCAGGCAACGCGGCCGCGAGCGCTGCGCGCAGGGCCTCGCACGATAGCGCCGCCTGCTGCGCCACGACGTAGCCGACCAGCCGCGTTCCGGCGGGCGTCTCATGCGGCAGCACCACCGCTTGCCGAACGCCGGGCTGGGCCAGGAGATGCGCCTCGATCTCGCCAAGTTCGATGCGGAAGCCGCGGATCTTCACCTGGTGGTCCTGCCGGCCGAGGTATTCGATGCAGCCGTCGGGCTGCCAGCGCACCAGGTCGCCGGTGCGGTAGAGCCGCCCGCCGGGCGCGCCAAACGGATCGGGAATAAAGCGGTCCGCCGTCATGCCGGCGCGGCCCAGGTAGCCGCGCGCCAGCCCTTCGCCGCCGAGATAGAGTTCGCCCGGCACGCCCACCGGCACCGGTTCCAGCCGGCTGTCCAGCACGTAGGCGCTGCGCGCCCCCACCGGCCGGCCGATCGGCGCATAGGCGCCGGTGACCTGGGCTTCCGCGTCGGTGGCCCTTGCCTTCCACACCAGCGGCGTCACCACCGTTTCGGTCGGGCCATAGCCGTTGATGATGTGCTGCGGCCGCAGCGCCTGCGTCAGGCGGGCCACGCCCGCGCGGGGCATGGCTTCGCCGCCGAAGGAATAGAGCCACAGCGGCGGCGGATCGCCCTGCGATTCGGCCCAGGCGGCGAGCTGGTGCAGGTAGCGCGGCGGAAAGCCCGCGTGCGTGACCGCATGGCGTCGCAGCGCGGCGTAGGTCTGCTCCACGCTCCACAGCGTGTCGTCGCGCAGCACGATGCTGGCGCCGCTGGCCAGCGGCACCATCCAGCGCTCGTGCGCGCCGTCGAAGCTGAACGACAGGAAATGCAGCTCGCGGCTGGCGGCCGTGATGTCGTAGCACTCGGCGGTGGTGACCACGTGCATTGCCAGCGGGCCGTGCGCCACCGCGACGCCCTTGGGCTTGCCGGTCGAGCCGGAGGTGTAGATCACATAGGCAAGCTGCGCCGGGTGGACAGCAATTTCTGGATCGTGTTCGGGCCAGGATGCGTCGGCGTCGTCATCGACCAGCAGCACTGGCATGCCTTCGGCTACCGGGAAGGCCTCGCGCAGCGCGCGCTCGGTGAGCAACAGCTGCGGCGCGGCGTCTTCCTGCATGTCGAGCAGGCGCCGGGCCGGATAAGTGGGATCGAACGGCACGAAGCAGGCGCCAGACTTCAGCACCGCCAGCAGCGCCACGATCATGCGCGGCGAACGCCCCAGCGCCACGCCGACGCGGCTCTTGGCGCCAATGCCCTGCGCGATCAGCCGGTGCGCGAGCCGGTTGGCCTGGCGATTCAACTCGTCGTAGCTGAGCGTGGCATCGCCGAACAGCACCGCCGAGGCCTCGGGCGCGCGGCGGGCGTGGCCCGCCACCTGCGCATGCACCGGCACGAACGGCGGTGCCGCGCAGCCGGGCTTGCTCCAGCGCGCCAGCGCATCGCGTTCGGCATCGCCCAGCAGCACCGCTGCGGCGGGCGTCGTGGCGGGATCGGTGGCGAACGCCTGCAGCAGGCGCCCATAGTGCCCCGCCATGCGCGCCACGGTGGCGGCATCGAACAGGTCAGCGGCATAGGCGATCCGGCCGCAAAGGCTGCCATCGGGCAGCTCGGTGGTGGCCAGGCTGAGTTCGAAACGCGCGGTCGTCACCGGCAGGTCCAGCGGCGTGACACGCAGCCCGTTCAACTGCGGCACCGCCGCCGCGCCCGCGGTGCGATGGTCGAAGGTGACGTTGAACAGCGCCGGCTGGGCCAGGCTGCGGCCGGGCTGCAGCGCCTCCACCAGCAGGTCGAACGGCAGCGCCTGGTGCTCCTGGTCCGCCGCCGCCTGCCGCGCCAGCCGCGCCAGCAGTTGGGCAAACGGCTCGTCAGGCGTCACCTCGGCGCGCATCACCTGCATGTTGACGAAGCAGCCAACCAGCGCCTCGGTTTCGCTGCGCTGCCGGTTGGCCACCGGCACGCCGATGCAGACATCGGCCTGTCCGGTGTAGCGGTTCAGCAAGACCGCATACGCGGCCAGCAGCGCCATGTTGAGCGTGGCCTGACGTGCGCCGGCGAGCGTGCGCAGCGCCCCGGCCACGTCGGCCGGAATGACGAAGGTGTGCTCGGCGCCCTCGCCGGTACGCGCCGCGCGGCGCGGCCGGTCGGCTGGCAGGTCGAGCGCGGCGCCGGGCGCATCGCTCAGGCGGTCGCGCCAGTAGCCGAGCTGGCACCCGGCCTCGCCTGCCTCCATCCAGTTTCGCTGCCAGGCGGCATAGTCGGCGTACTGCACCGTCAGTTGCGGCAGTTCGGGCTGCATGTCGGCGGCTTCAGCCGCGTAGCACGCGGCCAGCTCTGCGACCAGGCGCACGATCGAGGCGCCGTCGGCGACGATGTGGTGCAGCACTACCACCAGCACGTGGCACTGGGCGCTCTCACGGATCAGCGCGACGCGCCACAGCGGTCCTGCCGCGAGGTCAAACGGGGCGTGGACGATGCCGTCGATGGCGGCGTCCGCTCCAGCGGGAACCACATCCATTTCGACGAAGGCCGGCGGCAGGCTGTCGTGCACCTGCTGGCTTGCCACGCCGGCAGCGTCGGTTGGATAGGTGGTGCGCAGCACCTCATGGCGCGCGCCGATGCGATCGAACGCTCGGCGCAGGGCTCCGACGTCGAGCGCCCCTTCTAGCCGGTATGCGCCTGGCATGTGATAGGCGGTGCCGGCCGGCTCGAGCTGCTGCAGGAACCAGAGGCGTTGCTGCGCGTACGACAGCGGCAGCGCTTCACTACGCGGCGCCGGCACGATCGGCAGCGTGGAGAAGGCCACGCCTTTGTCGTGCAGCGCGGCCAGGAACGCCGCGCGCTGCGCTGGCGCCAGCCGGGCAAAGCGCGCGGCGACCTGCGCGTGCGCGGTATTCAGTGCATCTGACATGGGAGCGGGATCACGGTCAATGGATATCGGGGAGCGCTCAGGCGGCCACGGCAACCCGTGGCGCCGCACTCAGGGCGGTGAGCGCGCGCGCATCGAGTTCGCCCGCCGTCTCGCTGCGCACGGCCGCGGCCAGCGCGTGGGCGGTCGGGTGGTCGAACACCACGCCCGGCGCGATCTCCACCTGCAGGCGCCGGCGCAGCCGCGCCACCAGCTTGATCACCAGCAGCGAATGGCCGCCGAGCGCGAAGAAGTCGGCGTGCGGGTCGACCCGGCCCTGTTCCAGCAGTTCGGCCATCAGCGCGCAGATCAGGGTCTCCACGGCATTGGCAGCGGATTCCGTGGCAACTTCCGGCGCCGGTGCGGCAATGTCGCCCTGCGATGCGGCCAGCGTGCGCAGCGCCGCGCGGTCGGTCTTGCCGTTCGGCAGCCGCGGCAGCGCAGGCAGCGCGCTCAAGCGCGACGGGACCATCGCGTCGGGCAGCATGGCGGCAAGCGCGCGCCGCAGCGCATCCGAGTCGGCGGAGCCGGCCGATGCCGGCACGATGAACGCGCACAGCACGGCTGCGCCGCCGGGGCCGGGCGCGGCACAGACCGCAGCCTGCGCCACCGCCGGTTGGGCCAGCAACGCTGCCTCGACTTCCGCCGGCTCGACGCGGATGCCGCGGATCTTGACCTGCTGGTCGGCGCGGCCCAGCAGTTGCAGGCCGGCGGGGGTGGCGCGCGCCAGGTCGCCAGTGCGGTAGAGGCGCTGCCCTGCCGCGAACGGGTCGTCGACAAACGCCGCGGTGTCCAGGTCCGGGCGGCCGAGGTAGCCATGCGCCAGTTGCGGACCGCCGACGTAGAGCTGCCCGGCCACGCCGGCCGGGACCGGGCGCAAGGCATCGTCCAGCAGCCGCACGCGCGTCGCGCCCAGGGCCCGGCTGAGCGGCGCCGTGCCGGCGGGCCACGCCGGATCCTCCGCCCCGATGGCGTGGACCATCACGCCGATGGTGGTTTCGGTCGGGCCGTAGTGGTTGAAGATCCGGCAGTCCGGTGCGTGGCGGCGCAGCCCCTGCACCAGGCTGGCGGGCAAGGGCTCGCCGCCCAGGATCACGGTGGCGGGCATGGCTGGGGCGTCGGTTTCCAGCAGCGCCGCCAGGTGCGACGGCACGATCTTGATGGCGTCGACCTCGCGCCCGCGCAGGTAACGGGCGAAGGCGGCAGGATGCGCCATGTCGTCATCGCTGGCCACCGCCAGGCAGGCGCCCTGCCACAGTGCGGCGAACAGCGTGGTGTTGCCAAGGTCAGCCGCGACCGACGACGTCAGGCCGAGCCGCCGGCACGACGCCAGCGACAGCGCCTCGCACACCGCCGCGGTGTAGTGGCTGATCTGCCGGTGGCCGATCACCACGCCCTTGGGTTCGCCGGTGGAGCCGGAGGTGAAGAGCACGTAGGCGGCGTCTTCCTGTGCGCTGGCAAATTCGCCATCAACCTGTGCGGCCTCGGCCAGCAGCGCATCGGCACTGATCACCGTGGCGTCATCGTGGGCAGCCTGCTGCGCGATGGTCAGCACCGGCGCCGACTGCGCCAGCACGCTGCGGCGGCGCGCCTGCGGCCACGCCGGATCGAGCGGCACATAGGCGCCGCCCGCGGCCCATACCGCCAGCAGGCTCGCCACCAGCGCGCCGCTGCGCGGCAGCGCCAGCGCCACGCGCGTGCCGGGGCCGACGCCGAGCGCGCGCAGCCGTTGCGCGGCGGCTTGCACGGTGCGCTGCAGGCCGGCGTAGTCGAGCTTCAGGTCTGCGGCATCGAGCGCGAGTGAATCCGGTGTCTTCCGGGCATGCTGGGCGATGCGTGCGAGCACGCTCTGCCCTGCATCCGCGGGTGTTTCGCCCGTCCAGCACTGCGGCACGCGCAAGGTATCGTCCACCGGCCACGACAGCGATTCCAGCGGGGCATCGAGCGCCACTGGCAATGTGCCGATCAGAGCCGCCAGATGCGCCAGCACCCACTGCGCCACGCGCGGATGCAGGACGCCTGCGCGGGCATACAGCGCGAGCGCCGCCATGCCCTGCCCGTCGTCCAGCACCTCGCACACCAGGTCGAAGCCGGGCCATGCCGGGCTGGCCATCGCCACGCCGGCGGGCGGCAGCGGCGATACCGCAAACCCGATACGAGGCGCGGCATCCCCAGGCTGCCAGGCTTCCTGCCAGGCGGCATGGCTGTCGAGTCCCGGCAGCCATGCGCGCCAGTGCTCGGCCACGCTGCGCTGCCCGTCCCAAACCACGCTGACCGGCAGCGCCTTGACGAACACGCCCGCCGCATCGGCCATCACGTCATAGTCGCGGCGGCAGTCGTGCAGCCATGCGCCGCTGAACGCCGGCTGCGCACACAGGCGCGCCAGCACGGTCCACCAGGCCGCCTGCACCACGCGCTCGGGCGTGGTCCCGAACTGTCGTGCCGACGCGGCCAGCGCCTGCCGGTGCGCGCCATGCAGTGTGTGGCGCCAGGTGTTGCTACCTTGCGCTGCGGTGGTTCCGGCCAGCGCATCGGGGATGCGCAGCGGGGCCGGAAGGCCGGCGGCCTGCGCCTGCCAGTACGCGCGGCCGGCGCTGCCGGTGCCGTCTTCGCCCAGGCGCGCGCCTTGCTGCCAGTCGGCGTATTGCGCGTATTGCAGCGGCAATTCCTCATCGCCATCGATCCGTGCCGGCGCATCCACTGCATCGCGCACGCTTTCGGCAAGCCTCAGCACGGTGCTACGGTCTGCCGCCAGCGGACTGACCAGCAGCCACAGCGTGGCGCCGCCCGCGGGCAGCGGGCTGATGCAGGCGCGCAGTACGTCGCCGGTCGCCGGGTCGAGCAAGGGCTGCGACGGCGCGTCGCCGGGCGCGGCGATGGCCGTGGCCACACCTTCGGTGCCCGCCTGGGGCATGCATGCCACCAACTGCTTGCCATCGTCGATATACGCGGTGTGCAGCGCTTCATGCCGCGCGCGCAGCGCGGCCAGCGCCGCATCCACGGTGGCAGGGTCGGGCTGGCTGTGCAGCGAGATACGCGCTATATGCGCGCCCGGCGCCGGCGCGTTGCGCCATTGCTGCCAGGCGGCTTGCTGTTCGGGCGTCGGGGTCCAGGCGGACTGCAGCTCAGGCATCGGCGTTCTCCTGCGGCACCGCGGCGGCATAGCCGTCGAGCTGGGTGCGTTCAAACATATCGCCCATCGCGACGACGATCTTGCGCGGGCCTTCATAGGGGTCGCGGGCGTGCGCGGCGAGCATGTTGTCGAGCATCACCACGTCGCCGCGCTGCCAGTCGAAGCGCACGGCGCAGGCCTCGTACAGCTCGCCGATCAGCTTCATCGCCTCGTCCGGGATCGGCGTGCCGTCGCCGAACATCACATGCCGCGGCATGCGTTCCAGCCCCACCATCTCGAGCAGGTCTTCGCGCACGTCTTCCTCCAGGCACGACACGTGGTGCAGCTGCACCTGGTTGAAGAAGCTGCGCTCGCCGGTGACCGGGTGGCTGACGATGGCCGGGCATACGGTGCGGGTCTGCAGGATGTCGCCGTCCAGCCAGCGGCAGTCGATGCCGGCGGCGCGGCAGCGCGCCTCGACTTCGGCGCGGTCATTGGTCTTGTAGAAGTCGCGCCAGTCCACGTCCAGCCGCGGCGTGAAGGTGCGCACGTACATCAGCTGCCGGCTGGCGAACTCGGCGGCCAGCGCGGGCGGCAGGCGGCGCAGCAGTTCGCGGCAGTCAACGATCGGGGTGGCGCCGCCGATGGCCGACGGGAGCTCGCAATAGAACCACTGCTTGCGCGGCCAGCGCTCCAGGTGCGCGCTTTCGTTGTGGTACAGGATCATCTGGCGCTCGGGGTACGGCGTGGAGCGATAGGTGTTGCGGCCGCCCTCCTTCTTGGGCAGGTCGCCATAGCTGCCGTACAGGCCGGGATGCATCGCTTCGGCAAAGGCCTCGAAGGCCTGCGGCGTGGGCAGGTCGAAGCCGCGGAAGACGACGCCCGCGTGCCGATGCAGCGTGTCGACGATCAGGCCGCGCGCCCGGGCGGCCCAGGCGACGGGATCCAGGCCCGGCGCCGCCGGCTCGATCACGATGGGAAAGACCTCACCGGCCCGCAGCGGGCGCAGCCGCACCTGGCTGGCCGGGTCGGCGGCGGACGGCACCGCGGCGGGAGCGAGGGCGGCCGGGCGTGGCCGCGCCAGCGACTTGAGCTGGTCGAGCTTGGCCGTCATGCGTTGGCTGGTTTCCATGGTTCGGGACTCCTCGGGTTTCGGTTGGGTCGGGCGCGCGGCGCCCGGGACAAGTTCGGCGACGTGGTCGACGGGCTGGTCCGGCGCGCGCAGCAGCGCGTCCAGCGTGGCCAGCCACTCGCTGGCGAAGCGCCCCACCGTGGCCCGCTCGAACAAGGCGGTGGCGAACACCCAGTCGCCGCGCAGCGCGGCGGCTTCCTGCCCGCCCTCGGGCTCAAGGAACAGCGCCATGTCGAACTTGGAATTGCGCTCCACCGGCGGCAGCATCTCGGTATGCACGCCGGGCATGGCGAGCTGCCCGGCCGGCGTGTTTTGCAGCACGAACAGCGCCTGCACCAGCGGATTGCGGCTGCGGTCGCGCGCGACGCCGGCGGCCTCGACGATGCGGTCGAACGGCAGGCCGTCATGCTCGAACGCTGCCAGCACGTCGCGCCGGCAGGCCGCCAGCGTGTCGCGGAAGCTGGCGCCGGCGACGCGCCGGGAGCGCAGCGGCAGCACGTTGACGAAGAAGCCGATCAGCGGCTCCAGCGCCGCGTCGTGGCGGCCGGCGACGTCGGTGCCGAGCACCAGGTCGTCCATGCCGGTGACGCGGTGCAGCCAGCACTGGAAGCTGGCCAGCAGCACGATAAAGGGCGTGACCTGCGCGGCCCGGGCCAGCACATGGACCTGCGCCATGCGCGCGGCGTCGATGTGCAGCGGTACGGCATCGCCTTCCATGCGCGCCACCGGCGGGCGCGCGCGGTTGGCCGGCAAGGCCAGCGCCGCCGGCGCGCCGGCGAGCGCGCCGCGCCAGTAGGCGGTCAGCTGGTCAAGCGCGGCGCCGCGCAGCCAGTCGCGTTGCCAGGCGGCATAGTCGGCGTATTGCAGGGCCAGCGGCGGCAGCGGTGGGACCTGGTTCGGCGCCAGTGCGCGGCAGTAGCCATGGGTGATCTCGTCGAGCAGCAGCCCGACCGACCAGCCGTCGGACACCAGGTGGTGCATCGCGACCAGCAGCACGTGTTCCTGCGGTGCGCAGCGCAGCAGCGTGGCGCGCCACAGCGGCGCCTGGCCGAGCGCGAAGGGCCGTGACGCATGTTCGCGCATGGCCTCGCGCAACGCCGCGTCGCGGGCCTCCGGCGCCAGCGCCTGTAGGTCGGCCATTGGCAGGCCGATGCCGGCGGCGGCATCGATGCGGGCGAACGGTTCGCCGTCGTCGTCGGGATAGGCGGTGCGCAGGATCTCGTGGCGAGCGGCCACGGCGGCCAGGGCCTGGCGCAGCGCGGCAACATCCAGCGCCCCGCGCAGGCGCAGCGCACCAGCCATGTTGTAGGCGGCACCAGCATTGCCCTGCAGGCGCTCGACCAGCCACAGCCGCTGCTGCGCCATCGATACCGGCATGCGCGCGGCGCGGGGGACAGGCATCAGCGCCGGCATCGCCGCCGCAGGCGCCGCCGTGGCCAGGCGCGCGGCAAAGTCGCGTAGCACCGGAGCTTCGAACACATCGCGCAGTGCGGCCTGTGCGTGGCCGGTGGCACGCAAGCGTGCGACCACGCGGGTGGCGATCAGCGAATGGCCGCCGAGGCGGAAGAAATGACTGTCGCGGCCAACGCGCACGCCGGGGAGCAGTGCCTCCCAGATTTCCGCCACGGCTTGCTCGACCGGGTTGGCCGGGGGATCGCCCTCCTCGCCGGCGGCTGCCACCTGCGGCGCGGGCAGCGCCTTGCGGTCGATCTTGCCGTTGGCGTTGAGCGGCCAGGCCGGCATGCACACCCACGCGCCCGGCACCATGTAGGCCGGCAGCCGCGCCGCGACGCTGGCGGCAAGCTCCGCTTCCAGCACGGCTTGCGCGTGGCCGGCTTCTGGCTGCCAGTAGGCCGTCAGCCATTCGCTGCCGGCGGCCTGGTACACCGTCACCAGCGCCTGGCGCACGGCGGGATGTGCGGCCAGCACGGCCTCGATCTCGCCCAGCTCGATGCGGTAGCCGCGCAGCTTGACCTGGAAGTCCTTGCGGCCCACGTATGCCAGCACGCCGTCGGCCTGCCAGCGGCCGAGGTCGCCAGTCAGGTAGCGGCGGCTGCCCGGGGCGCCGGTCGGATCGGGCACGAAGGCGGCCGCGGTGCGGCGCGGGTCGGCCAGGTAGCCCCGGCCCACGCCGGCGCCGGCCACCGCGATCTCGCCGATCACGCCGGGTGCGGCCAGGTTGCCGTCGGCATCGAGCACCTGCAGCACGGCATTGGCGGTGGGACGGCCGATCGGCACGGTGTCGCCGGCCTGCTCCAGGCTATCGGCAGACAAGGGGTGGAAGGCCACGTCGTCCGAACATTCCGCGGGCCCGTAGGCATTCATCAGCGGCACCGCCGGGTAGCGCCCGATCCAGGCGCGCGCGGTGGCGGGCGGCAGTGCCTCGCCGGTGGGCAGCACCCAGCGCAGCGCCGGCAGCGGCGCGTCGCGGCCCTCCGCGGCCTGGCAGTCGAGCATGGCCTGCAACAGCGACGGCACCGGTTCGAACAGCGTGACGCCGCGCTGCGCCAGCAGCGCCGTCAGCGTGGACGGATCGCGCACCACGTCGTCGGCGACGATCTCCACGCGGGCGCCGAACAGCGGGGCGGCCAGCGCCTGCCATACCGAGATGTCGAAACACGGCGGCGCGGTCTGGGCGATCACATCGCCCTCGCCCAGCCCCAGCGGCACCACCTTGGCCAGCATGTTGTTGAGCATGCCGGCGCGCGTGACCAACGCGCCCTTGGGTACGCCGGTCGAGCCGGAGGTGAAGAGCACGTAGGCGAGCTGGGCGGGGTGCGACGATGCCGGCAATGACGTTGATCCCGCAGCGGTGGCCTCTACGGCGGCCAGCGTCCGGGCACCGGTGACGCCTGCATCGGCGAGCGCGGCAACGCCTGCAGCATCCGTCAGCACCTGCGCGGGGCGCGCCTGCGCCAGCACCTGCTGCCAGCGCGCCGGGGGATGGCTGACGTCGAGCGGCACCCAGGCCGCGCCGGCGCGCAGGATACCGGCCAACGCGACCAGCCAGTCGAGCCCGCGCGGCATCAGCACTGCGACGACGCCATCCTGCGTCACGCCCGCGGCGCGCAGGCCCTCGGCAAGCCGGCCGGCACGTTGCCACCAGTCGCCATAAGTCAGTGCGGCGTCGCCGCAGTGCGCCAGCATGCGCCCCGGATGCGTGGCAACCCGGCGCGCCACGTGCTGGATATAGTCGTCGTGCAGGGCGGCGGGCGACACGCTGGTGTCATCGCTCGCGCCCCAGTCCTGCAGCCGTGCGCGCGTGGCTGGCTCTAGCATTTCGACAGCACCGACATGCGCCGCGCCCTCGGCCAGCGATGCCAGCACGGCCGCGTACGCGTCCATCCATTGCGCGAGGCGTTCCGACTCAACGCGGCCGGCATCGCAGGTGAAGCGGATGGTGAAGCGGCGATCGGGCATCACTTCCAGCGTCAGGCCGTAGTGGGTCTGCTCGATGTTGTCGTGCTGGCACAGGCGCAGGCCCGCCACCTCGCGTGCCCGGTCGTTCAGGTCGGGCAGGTTCTGGAACACCATCAGCATGTCGAACAGCGCGCCACCGGTGCCGGCCTGCGCCTGGATCGCGGCGAGCGCGGCGTGCTCGAACTCGCGCATGGCGATGCCGGCGTGCTGCGTGGCCTGCAGGTAGTCCGCCACCGCCAGCGGGCCGCGCGGACGGAGCCGCAGCGGCAGTGTGTTGATGAACACGCCCAGCATGCGCTCGGCGCCGTCGAGGCCCGAGGGCCGGCCGGCGGAGGTCACGCCGAAGACGATATCGTCGCTGCCGCAATGGCGCGCCAGCACGATGCCCCACGCCGCCTGCATCACGGTATTTAGGGTGACGCGATGCGCGGCGGCCAGCGCGCGCAGGCTGGCATCGAGTCCGGCCGGCAGCACCAGGTCGCGGCACAACGGCACCGCATTGGTGTGCGCGGCCGCCGGCGCGATACCAGGCAGCACGGTGGGACCGGGCAGGCCGGCGAAGGCCTCGCGCCAGAAGGCCTGCCGCGCCGTCGCGGGCTGCGCGGCGAGCCAGGCGATGTAATCGCGGTAGGGCCGGCGCGGCTTCGGTGCATGGGCCGGATCGGCATAGCGGGCCAAAGCCTCGTCGAGCAGTTGCACCGAGCCCCAGCCGTCGACGATCAGGTGGTGCCGGCTCCAGACCAGCCACCATCCCTGCTCGCCGGTGCGCAGCAGTGCCAGCCGCATCAGCGGCACCGCCGCCGGGTCGAAGCCACCCGCGCGGTCGGCGCCGCACCAGGCTGCAAGCCGCTCGGCCAGCGCCGGTCCGTCATTGCCGCGCCAGTCCTCGACTGCCACCGGCAACGTGGCGCGGGCATGCACGCATTGCAGCGCGCGGTCGCCGCAACCGGCTTCGCCCGGCGCGATAAAGGTGGTGCGCAGGATCGGGTGGGCGTCGAGCAGCGCCTGCCACGCGGCGGCCATCCGCGCCGGGTCGAGCGGCCCGTCGATTTCCAGCACCAGCTGGTTGACGTAGGCGCCGTTGCCGCCGTCGCGCAAGTGGTGGAACAGCAGCCCTTCCTGCAGCGGCGACAGCGGATAGGCATCCTCGATGCCGCCCTGCGCGGCGCGCAGGCGCTCCAGTGCTGGCGCGTCGCAACCGCTCAGCGCAAATGGCTGTGCCACAGCCGGCGTCGCAGCGGGAGCGGCGGCAGGTTGCGCGCGCGCGGCGAGATGCGCCGACAGGCGCGCCAGCGTCGGGTGCGCAAACAGGTCCTTGGGCGCCAGCATCAGTTGCTGCGCGCGGGCCTTGGCCACGATCTGCAGCGCCAGGATGGAATCGCCGCCAAGCGCGAAGAAGTCGGCATCGCGGTCGATCTCGTCGCGCTGGAGGATCTCGCGCCAGAGCGTGCGCAACGTCTGCTCGATGGCAGCACTTGCGTCGGCCGGTGCGGCGCACGCGCGCAGCGCGGCGGCCAATGCCGAGGGCGTGGGATGGGCGAACAGCAGCTTGGGCGTCAGCGCCAGACCGGCCTGGCGCGCTTGCGCGACCAGCTGCAGGCCGAGGATGGAGTCGCCGCCCAGGGCAAAGAAGTTGTCGTCGGCACAGACCGCATCGCGCCCGAGCACGCTGGCCCACAGGCGAGCCAGTGTGGCCTCGGTGTCATCCCCGGAGGTGGCGCGGGCAGGAGCGGCGCCTTCATCGTGCACCGGTGGCAAGGCCTTGCGATCGACCTTGCCGTTGCGCAGCCGCGCGAAGGCATCGCACGACACGAAGGCCGCCGGCAGCATCGGCGAAGGCAGTGCCGCGGCCATGGCGGTGCGCAGCGCGGCCAGGTCGAAGCCGTCTGCAGGTACGAGATAGGCGACCAGCCGCAGGCCTTCGCCTGCGGGCGAGGGCTGCGCCAGCACCACCGCATCACGCACGTGCGGCGCCTGGCGCAGCCAGGCTTCAACTTCGCCGGGTTCGACGCGGAAGCCGCGGATCTTGACCTGGGCATCGGCACGGCCAAGGAAGACGATGGCGCCGTCATCAGTCATGCGCACGCGGTCGCCGNGGCGGCGGGGGGGGTACGGGCGGCCGCCGCTCTGGAACGGATCCGGCACGAAGCGCTCGGCGCTCAGCGCCGGGCGGCGCAGGTAGCCGCTCGCCACGCCGGCCCCGCCGACGTAGAGTTCGCCTGCGGCACCGCGCGGCACGGGATTCAGGTGGCGATCCAGCACGTGGGCGCTGACGCCGGGCAGAGGATGGCCGACCGGAATCGCACCTGGCGCTCCGCTCGATGGCACCGCGTGCGTCAGGCAGCCGACGGTGGTTTCAGTAGGCCCGTAGTGGTTGACCACGCGGCAGGCCGGACGCAGGGCCTGCACGCGCGCCACCAGCGCCGCATCCAGCGCCTCGCCGCCGAACACCAGGCATTGCCGCGGCACCAGCCGCGCCGGATCGGCGACGGCCAGCAGCGCGCGCAGGTGCGAGGGCACGATCTTCAGGCAATCGACCGGCCGGGCTGCCAGGGCGCTGGCGAGGGCCTCGGGGTCTTCGCCCAGCGCATCGTCCGGCACGCGCAGCGTGTGGCCGCCCAGCAGCGCGCCGAACCAGGCGGTGTGGCCCAGGTCCGCGGTCACGGAGGACAGCGACGCCATCGACGCTCCCGCCGGCAGGGCCAGCGCGTGCAGCACGCCGGCCGCGTAGTGCGCGAGGTTGCCTTGCGTGACGACCACGGCCTTGGGCGTGCCGGTCGAGCCGGAGGTGTAGATCAGGTAGGCCGGCTGGGCAGGCACGGCAGCGGGCCATGTCGACGGGAGGGTTGCAGCATTTGCTTCCAGGGAGGCGGCATGCCAGCCTGCATCGGGCAGCGCATCCGCCAGCCACTGTGGCCGGCCACCCTCGCCCACTACCGCTTTCAGGTGCGCATCGGCCGCCAGCTGTGCCAGCCGCGCGGCGGGCATGGCTGCGTCGAGGCACAGGAACGCGGCGCCCGCTTTCCACGCGGCGAGCATGGCCACGGCCATGCCGGCGCCACGCGGCAGCAGCAGGCCGACCACGTCGCCGGGGCGCACGCCATCTTGCTGCAATCGCGCAGCAAGCGCGGAGGCGGCAGCGTCGAGCGCACCGTAGGACAACTGCGCATCGGCAGCGTCTACCGCAAGGCGCTCCGGATGCGCGCGCACGCCGGCCTCGAAGGCCGCCAGCGCGGTGGCGTGGGCTTGCGTTGCGGTGCCACTGGCCTGCGCATGCGAAAGCATCGCCGCATCGAACAAGGACAGATCGCCGACACGCACCGCGGCGTTGTCGATCACCGCATCCACCGCAACCCGCAGCGCCGCGATCAGCCGCTGCACTGCCTCCGGGGCAAAGCGGTCGGCGTCATAGCGCCACTGGCCGCGCAGGCGCTCGCCTTCGTCCTGCCAGCGCAAATTCATGTCGTTGGCCGCACCGCGCTGCGTGGCCAGGTATTCGCGCAGCAGGTAGCGGCCCAGCACCTTGCGCGGGCCCACCGGCACGAAGGTCGTCATATGCCGGAACAACGGTCCCGAGGTGCGATCCGCGCCGCCCATGCGCGCCAGCGGATATTGCTGGTGGCGCAATGCGCCGCGCATCTGGCGGGCGCAGTCGCGCACCACCGCGGCAAAGGCCGGGTTGGCGGAGAAATCCGCGCGCAACGGCACGGCGTTGAGCGTATAGCCGATCAGGTCGGCATGCTGTGCGCCGGAGCGTCCGGCCGTGGGCGTGCCGATGAGGAAGTCGTCCTCGCCGCTGGCCCGGTGCAGCACGATCTTGAACAGCGCCAGCATCACCACGAAGACGCTGACCTCCAGCCGCGCGGCGAGGTCGCGCAGGCCCTGCGTCTGTTGCGCCGTCAGGTGGAATTCAAGCTCGGCGCCGCGCAGGCGGGGCTCGACAGCGCGCTCGCCGGCCAGCGCTGGCGCCGCGGGCGCGTCCTCGAGTACGCTGTCCCAGTAGGCGCGCAGCGATGCACCACGCGGCCCCGCCAGCAACTGGCGCTGGCGCACCAGCCAGTCGCGGTAGCGGCCCGCCTGCGACGCCATCGGCGGACTGGCCGGGTCATTGGCACGCAGCGCTTCGTAGGTCGCAAGGATCTGGTCGCAAACCGTCTCGAAGCCGAGGTAGTCGCCGGCGATATGGTGCATGCCGGCACACATCCACATGCGATCGGTGCCGTCGGCCTGGCGCGAGACCAGGAAGCGGAAGCGGCAGACCTGGCCCGCGTCGGGGTCGAACGACTCGTCCGCTTCGCGCTCGAACCAGGCCATCAGATCGGCCTCGGCAAGGCCGTCGGCGCGCGTCAGCGAAACCTCGGCTTCAAAGCCGGCCGGCCGCGCCATCACGATCTCGCCGTCCTCGTCCAGGTAGGCGCTGTGCAGCGCCTCGTGGCAATCCACCACATGGCGCGCGGCCTGCTCCAGCAGGTCGAAGCGCAGGCCCGGCGCCAGCTCGATCGTGAACACCATGTTGTACGCGGCGCTGTGCGGATGGCGGCGATGGAAGGCCAGCAGCGCCAGCTGGCCGGGCCCGGCGGGATAGCGGTCGAAATAGCCGGGATGCGCGGCCAGCCAGGCATCGGCCTCGGCGGCGCGCGTAGCGAGCAGCGCGGCCGCGGCGTCCAGCGCCTCGGGGCTGGCGACGCAGCCATCGGCCACGCGCCAGCGCCCGTCCTGCAGGCGCAGGCGCACGCCATCGGCGCGCAGGGTTCGCATCAGGGCGCCGGTTTCGGCCGGCAGGGAAGCTACGGAAGATGACATGGCGAAAACGTTGGAGATGACAAAGCCCTGGCCCGCAGGGCGGCCAGTGGGCGTCAGGACGGCGGCGGGATCAGCCCAGGCCGGGCGGCGCGGGCTCGGCCATGGCGACGATCACGCGGCGCGGGCCGCTGAAGGTGCCGCGCCCGTGGGCGGCCAGCATGTTGTCGAGCATCAGCACATCGCCCTGCTGCCATGGAAAGCGCACGGTGCAGGCGTCGAGCGTGGCGCGGATGGTGGCAAGGGCGTCGTCCTCCAGCGGCGCGCCGTCGCCGTAGACGACATTGCGCGGCAGTTCGTCGACGCTGCCGACCACGGCGAGCAAGGCCTCGCGCACGTGGGGCGCGAGCCCCGAGACATGGAACAGGTGGGCCTGGTTGAACCACACCATCTCGCCAGTCACCGGATGCCGCGCGACGGCCTGGCATAGCTGGCGCGTGCGCAGCTCGCCATCGGCCTTCCATTCGAATTCGATCTGCTGTGCGCGGCAGAAGCGCTCCACCTGCGCGCGGTCCTCGGTGTTGAAGGCGCGTTGCCAGCTCAGGTCGAGGCCATTGCCATAGTTGCGCACGTACATCAGCCGGCGCGCGGCGAAGCGTTCGCGGATGACGGGCTCCAGGCGCTGGTAGACCAGCCGGCTGTCGGCGATGGGCGTCTCGCCGCCCGTCTCGCTCGGCTGCACGCAATGGAACCAGATCTTCATCGGCCACTGCAGCGTGTACGACTGCTCGTTATGCAGCGGGATGACCTGGTGCGCCGGGTATTCGGTGGAGGTATAGACGCCCTCCTTCACCTGCGAGCGCGGCGTCGAGCCGAACTCATAGCTCAGCAGCGGATGGCCGAAGGCGCTGGCGAAGGCGCGGAAATCCGAATCGTCGTCAAAGCGGAAGCCGCGGAACAGCACGCCGCCGACGCGCGGCAACTGCTCCGTGGCGATCGCGGCCATGGCGCCGAACTGGCGGCGCCAGTCGGTATCGCCGTCGGGCGTGACCACCAGCGGCAGCGCGCTGTGCGCAAACATCGGCGCGGTGCGCAGCGCGCCCGCCCCGGTTGTCGCTGCGGTGGCAGCCGCGCCGGAGCCGGCGCGATGGTCCGCATGGAGGTCGGCGATGGTAGCGGTCGTGTCCAAATCCATATCCCTGTTCCCTCGCTGGGTTCGTTCGCGCTTGCCGCACGGCGCCGGAAGAGGCGTTGCAGCGGGGCCTGAGGCGGGAGGGGCGCGGCCACGCGAACAATGTCTGCACATTGGATGGAAGGCGAGTCTACCGGAAATATTTACGAATGGAAATACAAATCATTATCATTTACGATGTAGCCTTCGACGTTTTTGTTGTCTTCAACGTTTTCCTTGCCGGCGCGGCACCGACTGCGACGGCAACTCAAACCACCTGAAGGAGCACAGCCATGAGCTGGGATCATCCCGACACGCGTTTCCACGTCGTCCGCAACGATGAAGGCCAGTATTCGATCTGGCCCGACTACAAGCCCGTACCGGCAGGATGGGCCAGCGTTGGCTTCCAGGGCAGCCGCGACGAGTGCCTGGCCCATATCGAGACGGTCTGGACCGATATGCGTCCGCTGAGCCTGCAGCGCGCGCTGGCCGGCGCATGAGCCCCGCGCAGCCGATGCGCGATCCCTGGTACGCCGTGATGCCGGGCCGCAGCGGGCCGGCTGCCGGCGATCGCGTGCGCCTGTACTGCCTGCCCTATGCCGGCGCCGGCCATACCGCGTACCACGGCTGGCGCGCCGCGCTGCCCGCCGCGATCGAGCTGGCGCCGGTATGCCTGCCCGGACGCGGCACGCGCACTGCCGAACCGCATGGCGCATCGATCCATGCGCTGGCCAGCGCGCTGGCCGCCTCGATCGCGCGCGCGGCCCGAGCCGAAGCGCCGCGCTTTGCGCTGTTCGGCCACAGCATGGGTGCGCTGCTGGGGTTCGAGACCGCGCGCGTGCTCGAGACCGTGCATGGCCTCTCCCCTGCCGCGCTGGTGGTGTCCGGGCGCGGCGCGCCCGCGCTGCCGTCGGCACGGCCGCCGTTCAGCAGCCTGCCGGACGGCGCCTTTGCCGACGTCATCGCCGCCATGGGCGGCATGCCGGCCGAGATCCGCGAAACGCCGGAAGCGCTCGCCTTCTTCCTGCCCGTGCTGCGCGCGGATATCGCGTTGTGCGAGGCCTGGCGCTACCGTCCCGGCCCGCGGCTGGGCTGTCCGGTCACCGTGCTCGGCGGCAGGGACGACGTCCACGCCCCGCCCGCGATGCTGGCGGCGTGGCGCGACGAGACCCTGCACGACTGCAGCCACCGGCTATTCGCGGGCGGGCATTTCTTCCTGCATGAAGCGGCGCAGGACGTGCTGGACGCGGTCACAGAAGCCGTACTCGGTTGCGCGATCCGCACCGCCGGAGACCACGGCCATGCTCTCGCCTGACATGGCCGCGCCAGCGCACGGCGAGATCCACGTCTGGCACGTGGCAGTCGACGCCGCGGCAGACCTGTCCACGTTATCAGCAGATGAACGCGTGCGCGCCGCCGCGTTCCGGCAGCCCGCCGACCGCGCCCGCTTCACCGCGGCGCGCTCGGCCCTGCGCGCGATCCTGGGGCACTGCCTGCGCATGGCGCCCGACGCCGTGCCGCTGGTCGCCAACGCTTTCGGCAAGCCCGAACTCGGCGGCAAGGACACAACGGCCCTGCAGTTCAACGTCAGCCACAGCGGCACGCGCGCCGTGATTGCCTTGTCATGCGAGCCGGTCGGGATCGACATCGAAGCCTGGCGCGCCGACATGTCGTGGCCCGCCTGGCACGACAGCGCGGCCGTGGCCTGCGCCCCCGACGAAATTCGCTGGCTGAGCGCGCTGGCGCAGCGCCAGCCGCAGGACGCCATGCTCGCCTTCCTGCGCCTGTGGACCGCCAAGGAAGCGTGCAGCAAGGCCGTCGGCACCGGGCTGTCGGCTGCGCCGCAATCGGTACGCGTGGCGCTGCCGGCGTGCGCTGCCTGCGTGCCGCCGCTGGCGCGCGCCGGGGCCGACCTGCGCGTCTGGCATATCCACGATGCGTGTGGCCAGCCCGATCACGATACCCGCTACGTTGCCAGCCTGGCCACGCCACTGGCCGCCGCGCGCGTCGTGCACCGGCAGTATCCGCCGCGCGAGCTGCCTGCGCGCGCGGCCAACCCAACTTGTCCGGCAGCCTCGATGCCGGGCCCTGCAGTCAACGTCCCTGTTCAACGCCCCCGTTAGGAACGAAACCATGACGCCTCCCTCGCTCGCCACGCACGCCCACGGCCAACCCGCGCCGTTCTCGGCTGGCGCCTTCGTCCGGCAAGCGCCGATCCGGCTCGACGACAACCCCTACCTGCAGCGCCAGTCCGCGCGCGAGTCCAACGCCCGCTCCTATCCGCGCCGCATCCCGCTGGCGCTGGAACAGGGTTATGGCGTGTATTTGCGCGATACCAGCGGCCAGCTCTTCATCGACTGCCTGGCCGGGGCCGGTACCCTGGCGCTCGGCCACAACCACCCGGCGGTGGTGCGCGCGCTGCGCGACACGCTCGACAGCGGCCTGCCGCTGCATACGCTGGACCTGGCCACGCCGGTCAAGGACCGCTTTGTCGACGACCTGTTCGGGCTGCTGCCGCCCGAGTTCGCCGCACGCGCCCGCATCCAGTTCTGCGGTCCCACCGGCGCCGACGGCATCGAGGCGGCGCTCAAGCTGGCCAAGACCGCCACCGGCCGCCATACGGTGCTGAGCTTCGCCGGCGGCTACCACGGCATGACGCACGGCACGCTGGCGCTGATGGGCAACCTCGGCCCCAAGGCGCCGCTGGGTGCGCTCGGCGGCAGCGTGCAGTTCCTGCCCTACCCGTATGACTACCGCTGCCCGTTCGGCCTGCGCGGCGACGCCGGCATCGACGCGGGCCTGCGCTATATCGAGCAGATGCTGGCCGACCCGGAGTCCGGCGTGCTGCCGCCTGCGGCGGTGGTGGTGGAAGCGGTACAGGGCGAAGGCGGCGTGATTCCCGCGCCCGCGCGCTGGCTGCGTGAACTGCGCCGCATCACCCGCGAGCACGGCATCGCGCTGGTGCTCGATGAAGTGCAGACCGGGCTGGGCCGCACCGGGCGCATGTTTGCATTCGAGCACGCCGGGATCGTGCCGGACGTGCTGGTGCTGTCCAAGGCGATCGGTGGCGGGCTGCCGATGTCAGTGGTGATCTACGACAGCGCGCTCGACGCGTGGCAGCCGGGCGCGCATGCCGGCACCTTCCGCGGCAACCAGCTGGCGATGGCGGCGGGCTCCGCCACCATCCGCACCCTGGTCGCGCAGGGCATCGTTGCCCATGCCGAGACCATGGGCCAGCGCCTCGCCACGCGGCTGCGGCAGTTGCATACCGCGTGCCCCGCGATCGGCGAAGTGCGCGGGCGCGGCCTGATGATCGGGGTGGAACTGATCGACGAACGTGCCGAGCCCGACGCGGTGGGCGCCTACCCGGCCGACGGCACCTTCGCGCGCACGGTGCAACGCGAATGCCTGCAGCGCGGGCTGATCGTCGAACTGGGCGGACGCCACGGCGCCACGGTGCGCTTCCTGCCGCCGCTGGTCATCGGCGAGGCCGAGATCGACCTGGTGGCCGAGTTGTTCGGCGAGGCGGTCGGCGCGGCGCATATGCAATGCCGCTGAGCGCTTGCGCGCCGTTCCGCGGTGGCCGGGGCCACCGCGGAACCAGCTTCAGGACGCGTCGCCGCGCAGCATCTCGCGCAGCCGGAATTTCTGGATCTTCCCGGCGGGCGTGGCCGGCAAGGCGTCCTGCACCACGAGCTTCTCGGGGATGTACTGCAGGGCCATCTTCTGCGCCTTGAGCCAGTCCACCATCGCCGCCTGGTCGAACGCCTGGCCGGCGCGCGGCACGACAAAGGCGCAGGCGCGCTCGCCCAGGCGCTCATCGGGGTAGGCGACGATGGCCACCTGCGAGACCGCGGGATGGCGGTACAGCAGGGTCTCGACCTCCAGCACGGGGATATTCTCGCCGCCGCGGATGATCACGTCCTTGCTGCGCCCCTCGATGCGCAGGTAGCCGCCGGCATCCAGCCGTGCGAGGTCGCCGGTGTCGAACCAGCCATCGGCATCGGTGCCGTTGAGCTGCGGGCGCTTCAGGTAGCCACCGAAGTTGGAACAGGCGCGCACCAGCAGGCGGCCGGTTTCCCCTGGCGGCACATCGGCGTCGGTACCGTCCACGATTCGGATTTCGACACCTGGCAGCGGGCAGCCGTCGGTGGTCGAGGCGCGCTCGTCGCTGTCATCCGGCAGCGTGGTGGTGACCGCGCCGTTCTCTGTCATGCCCCAGGCCGACACGATCTTCGCGCCGAGCGCCTCGCGCGCGCGCTCGACCAGCGCGCCGGGAATCGGCGCCCCCGCGCACAGGAAGGTGCGCAGGCTGGGGACCGGCGCGCCGGACTCCGCCACCACACGCGCCAGGTCGGTCAGGAACGGCGTCGAGCCCATGGTGAAGGTCACGCGCTCTTTGCGGATCAGCGCGGCGGCGCGCGCAGGTTCCCAGATGTCCTGCAGCACCGCATGCGCGCCGAGCACCACCGGCATCAGCAGCCCGTACATGAAGCCGGTCTGGTGCGCCATCGGCGAGGCCATCAGCACCACATCGTCGCCGGTCAGGCGCAGCCGTTCGGCGTAGGCGACGATGTTGGAGAACAGCGTGTTGGCGCTATGCATCACGCCCTTGGGCTCGCCGGTGGTGCCGGAGGTGTAGATCAGCTGGGTGACGTCGTCCGGGCCGGGGCGGCTGCGCAGCAGGATGTTGGTGGCATCGGGCTCATCTTCCCAGGCGGGACCGCTAAGCAGTGCTTCAAAGCTGTCCGCGCCATCGCCGCCGGCAACGACGATGTGGCGCAGCGCCGGCAATGCCTCGCGCAAACCCTGCAGCATCTGCGCATGGCCGAAGCCGCGGAATGCCTGCGGCACCACCGCCACCTTGCATTGCGCATGCGCCATGCATGAACGACAGCTCGCGCTCACGGAAGATCGGCATCAGCGGGTTGAGCACCGCGCCCAGCCGCGCGCAGGCGAGATACAGCACGGTCAGGTGCCAGCCGTTCGGCAGCTGGCACGACACCACATCCTGTGCGCCGATGCCGAGGCGGTTGAGCCCGACCGCCACCCGGCCTGCCATCCGGGCCAGCTCGCGCCAGGTGAAGCGCGTCACGCAGCCGCTGTCGATGCTCAGCGCCGTCAGCGCTGGGGCGTCGGGCCGGTCGCGCACGCAGGCGGTCAGGTAATCGTTGACGGTGCGGTCGTGCCAGTGCCCGGCGGCAATGCTGGCGGCACGGCGCGGCGCGATCAGTACGGCGTCGAAATCCATGGGTGTCTCCTCTTTATCGGCTGGCTCGGACGGTCGTGTCGCTGCATCAGGCCGGTACGGCTTCGCGCCCCGCACGCGTGCGGGCGATGATGGTCTTCATGATCTGTGCCGTACCGTCGCCGATCTGGAAGCCGAGCACGTCGCGCAGGCGCTGTTCCATAGCCGCCGTGGCCGAACTACAGCAGGCACTGGTGCACCACGTCGTACGCCAGCTTGGGCGCCCACCACTTGCACATCGCCGCCTCGGCGGTATGCGGCAGGTCACGGTCCTTGAGCCACAGCGTCTGCAGGCACAGCAGGCGCGCGCCCTGCACCTGGGTCTCGAAATCGGCGAGCGGATGCGACACGCCCTGGAAGGCCGACAGCGGCTTGCCGAAGGCCTGGCGCTCGGCCACGTAGGCCCAGGTCTCTTCCAGCGCGGCCTGCGCCACCGCCAGCACCTGCAGGCCGATCAGCGCGCGCGAGAAGTCGAAGCCCTGCATCACCTGCACGAACCCCTCCCCCTCCTTGCCGAGCAGGTGGCTGGCGGGCACGCGCACGTTCTCGAAGAAGATCGAGCCGCGCCCGATGGCGCGCTGGCCGTGGCAGTCGAAGCGGTTGCGCGTGATGCCCGGCAGGTCCATCGGCACCAGCAGGGCCGAGACCCCGCGGGCGCCGGACTCGACCGATCCGCTGCGGGCAAAGACCACCGCGGCATCGGCCTGGTCGGCGGCGGAGATCGAGGTCTTCTCGCCGTTGAGCACATAGAAGTCGCCATCGCGTTCCATGCGCAGGCGCAGGCTGGCTGCGTCGGAGCCGCCGCGCGGCTCGGTCAGTGCGATCGCCAGCAGCGCCTCGCCGCGCGTCAGGCGCTGGAGCCACGGCGCGGCGATTTCCGGCTGCGCATGGTGCGCCAGGATCTGTCCATTGAGGGAAGCCAGCAGGTTGATGTACGACAGGCTCAGGTCGGCGCGCGCCACGGCTTCATGGATCACGCCCGCGGCCAGCGAGCCCATGCCCTGACCGCCATACTGTTCCGGCAATTCAGGCGCGATAAAGCCCATCTCGCCCATTTCGCGCATCAGCGCGCGGTCGAGCACGCGAGTGCGGTCGCGCTCCAGGTAGCCGGGCGCCACGCGCGCATCGGCAAACCGGCGCGCGTGCTCAGCCAGCGCCGTCAGGTCTTCGTCAAGGTAGGGATTCATGGTGGTCTCCGCTCGTTCGGACGGCACGGCTTACTTGGCGTACTTGCGGAAGTCGGGCTTGCGCTTTTCCTGGAAGGCCTTCACGCCCTCGCGCGATTCCTCAGTGTCGTAGTAGAGCTTGAGCGCGTACATGCCCATGCCCGCGATGCCGCCCTGGTGCGCGGTGTCCATGTTGAACGAGCGCTTGGCGATGGCGATGGCGATGGCGGTGGGGCTCTTCTCCATGATCTCGTCGCACCACTTCTGCACCTCGACATCGAGCTGCTCGTGCGGCACCACCGCATTGACCAGCCCCATCGCCAGCGCTTCCGCGGCCGGATAGCGGCGGCACATGTACCAGATCTCGCGCGCCTTCTTCTCGCCCACCACGCGCGCCAGGAAGGCGGTGCCGTAGCCCGGGTCGACCGAACCGACCTTCGGCCCGACCTGTCCGAACACGGCCTTCTCCGACGCGATGGTGAAATCGCAGATCGTGCACAGCACGTTGCCGCCGCCGACGGCATAGCCCTGCACGCGCGCGACCACCGGCTTGGGCACGTCGCGGATGGCGTTGTGCAGTTCTTCCATCGGCAGGCCGATGGTGCCGCGGCCGTCGTACTGGCCCTCGTGCGCGGACTGGTCGCCGCCGGTGCAGAAGGCCTTGTCGCCGGCACCGGCCAGCACGATGGCGCCGATTTCGCGGTCATAGCCGGCGCGGTTGATGGCGTGGATCAGTTCGTCGCAGGTGCGGCCGCGGAAGGCGTTCATCTTTTCCGGGCGGTTGATGATGATCCAGGCGGCGCCGTTGCGCACTTCGTACAGGATGTCTTCGTATTGCATGGTGGTCTCCGTGGTCTGATTGAGTTGTGGGTTCAGCCGTTCATGGTCAGGCCGCCGGACGCGCTCAGTACCTGGCCGGTGATAAAGGCGGCGTCGTCGCCGGCGAAGAACAGCACCGCGCCGGGCAGGTCGTCGGGCTGGCCGATGCGGCGCAGCGGGATCGAGCGGGTAAAGGCTTCCACCAGCTTCTCGGGGTTGCCCGCGCCCTGCTTGTAGTCTTCGAACAGTGCGGTCTCGGTCGGCCCCGGGCACACCACGTTGACGGTGATGCCGTGGCGAGCGTGTTCGCGGGCAATCGTCTTGGAGAACGACACCAGCCCGCCCTTGCACGCGGCATAGACCGCCTCGCCGGACGAACCCACGCGCGCCGCGTCCGAGGCAATGTTGACGATGCGCCCGCGCCGGCGCTCGACCATGCCCGGCAGCACCGCGTGGTGCATGTGCAGCGCGCCGGTCAGGTTGATGGCGATCAGCCGCTCCCATTGCGCCGGCTCGGTCTTGATGAACGGCTTGAACACATCCCAGCCGGCGTTGTTGACCAGCACGTCCACCGGACCCAGGCCCTGCTCCACCGCCGCCACCGCGGCATCCACCCTGGCGCGCTCGGTGATGTCGCAGCGAAGCGCCAACGCGCGCCCGCCAGCCTCGCGGATCTGGCCGGCGACGCGCTCGGCCGCTTCCGGGTTCAGGTCGAGCACGCCCACCGCCGCCCCGGCGCGCGCAAAGCGCAAACAGGTTGCGCCGCCGATACCTCCGCCACCACCGGTCACGATGACTGTCTTGCCTTCAAGTCCTTGCGCAGCGTTCTCCTTTCAGGATTCCGGTGCTATCGTGCCGGCCATGACGCCGTCACATCGCACCGCCAATTAGGTAAATATATTTACCTATAATAGGAGGCAGTCGTTGCCTGCGCAAGACGCCAACACTGTGGAAAAGACTATGGTTAACCCGGAATCAGGAGCAGAATTCCCGACAAACGCGCGCATGGAACTGGCCAACCGGCTTTTCTTCCGGCTGTACCAATGCGCAACTATGTTGCATAAAACGGGATCACGAGCCGTCGAGGCAGAGGGCCTGACGACGCAGCAGTGGGCCGTGCTCGGCGCGTTGTCGCGTCCGGAAGCCGCCGATGGCATGAGCGTGGGCGACCTGGCCCGCTATCTGATGGTGAGTCGGCAGAACTTGTCAGGACTGGTCAGCCGGATGGAACGCGACGGCCACGTCACGCTGGCCCCGGACGGCCGCGACCGCCGCTCACGGCTGATACGGATGAGCGAGCCGGGACGGGAGGTCTGGCTGCACCAGGCGCAGCCGAAGATCCGTGCCTATTACGAGCAGGCGCTGGCGGGTTTTTCTACCAATGACCTGACGCACACGCTGCATTACCTGCTCAAGTTGCTGGATAACATGCGCGCGCTAGACACGCCCGACAGCGCGGACGGTGGCAGTCCACAGGACTGAGCCGCACGCAGTATCGCAACTGAAACACACTGGCCGGCCGGAACAGCCGGCCGCGCGCCCGCGGTCCGCATTCTGGCCTGCCGCGCCGACTGGCGCGCAATATGCGTTGGCATGAAGTTGCTCAGACATCGCGAGCATCAACGGCGAAGCGCCATGCCATTCGCGCCTCGCCACGCCCCGAAGCCCTGAACCACTGCCCCGGCCGCTTGCGCCATGCACGTCGCCGGGACGGCGACCGATCCAGCCATAACCGGAGGTCCCGCCATGACCCGCTACATCGTGCTAGCCAGCTTCACCGACCAGGGCATCCGCACCGTCAAGGACACCACCAAGCGCGCCGCCGCCGTGCGCGAGATGGGAGCGCGCCTGGGCGTGCAGATGAAGGACATCTACTGGACGCTGGGCGAATACGACATCGTGCTCACCGTCGAAGCGCCCGACGACGAGACCATGACCAGCTTCGGGCTGACCATCGGCGCGGCCGGCAACGTGCGCACCCAAACCCTGCGCGCCTTCAACAGCGACGAGATGCAGGGCATTCTCGGCAAGATGGGCTGAGCCATC